>NC_021184.1:1272500-1572500 GCF_000233715.2 Desulfoscipio gibsoniae DSM 7213 | reverse complement strand
ACAACAGGTATTCCTGATGCATTAGCTTCTAATACAACCATCCCAAAACCTTCCCTGATTGAAGGTAACACAAACACTTTAGCTTGTTTTATTTGGGCAATTAAATCTTCGTATTCATTAATAAAGCCGGACAGCTTTATATTTTCCTCTAATTTTAAATCTTTAATTAAATTAATAATATTATTTTTCTCTGGCCCATCTCCTATTATTAAACATTTAACTTTTGGCCTTATTTTTTTTATTATTTTTATAGCTTCAACTAACAAATGTACACCTTTTTCTTTAATTAACCTACCAGCAAATATCACATCATAAACATCACCCTTCGGGTTAATGTTGGTTATATATTTTAAATCTATTCCATTAGGCATTAATTCAATATCTGACTTTTTAAATGATATTTTTTTTAAATTTGTTATTGTCGATTTAGATACTGCAAGCATGTTTCCAGATGATAAACTGACCATTCGCTCTACAGTAAATCCAAAAAAACCAAGAATACCTAAGTATTCATACCAATACTTATCCCATACTTCATGCCAAGTGATTACAAGTTGACTTCGTTTTACTAAAGAATAAAATTTAGATGTAAATACTGAAAAGTATGGGAAATTTTGAACATCTATAATATCAAACTTATGTTTCATTAAAGGTACTAACAATTTGCTTGCAAAAAATAAAGCCTCATAAATTGATCGACGCCCATTAACAAATAATTGTTGAGGATGGCAAACTCCATGTAACCACATGCCATCCCTATAAATTACACTTTCTTCTTCCCAATACTTCATACAATACCAGTGAACTTCATGACCTTTTGCACTTAATCTTCTTCCTATTTCCCATATCCTTTTTTCTACTCCACCGACATAGTAGGGGTAAACGTTATCATAGACATAAGCAATTTTCATATTTATTACCTATACTTCTCACCCGGGTAAGCCTGGTTTTTCAAGACGTTGAAATAGCAGCGGAAAGAACTTTAAGATTGTCATAAAAATTCGATAGCCGTCTTTTATTCCACTGAGTTTTGCCTTACCAATCCTATCCCTGTAAATGATGTGAATATCCTTGACCCGCAATCCCATTCTGGCAGCTTTTATACAAATTTCCGATTCTATACCAAAACCTTTGGATTCTAGTTGCATGACTTCAAGAAATTTTTTCTTCAATCCATATAGACCTGTTAATGGATCATATCCTTTAAACCCATATATATATCTGATGCTATTTCTAAAAATGGCGTTTCCAATTCGATTAAAAGCCGGAATGTTTTTCTGCCCCATTTTCCGGGACGCCAGTGCCATATCAAACCATTCCAGAGCTTTTGCTATTTCAATTATTCCTTCCGGGGGATAAGTGTTGTCTGCATCAATAAAAATTACGTTTTCCCCCTTGGCTTCTCTAATACCGGTTTTCATTGCTTCGCCTTTACCTGAATTATGAACATGACATACCAATCTGCAGGGAAATTCCTTCGCTTCTTCTCTCGTCCTATCTGTTGAACCATCGTCCACAACAATAACTTCAAAGCTATTATCAATTAAATGAAAAACATCTTTAAGCACTATTGGCAGTCCTGCTTCTTCGTTATACGCAGGTATAATAATGCTATGCTTTATTTCTTCAGAGGTATGGTGCTTTTTGGAATTGGTATTCACAAAACCACTCCTTCTGAGGTTAGGGGTAACCTTAAGATAATTACTCTATATCCGGACTAGTTTTAGCAGTAGTTCAGTATCTTTTTGAATCTGGTCATAAAAAATCTCTCTGCCCAGGGTCTAGCGAAGGATAGTCTGCCTGCCAACCACGATGGATAGTCGATATCACCATACCTGGATATGATACTCTGCCATAAGGGGCGGTTGAAAAAACGGATTAATGTATCCATTTCCTTGTCAGACATATTTAAATAAATATTCCTGTACTCGAGGGCTGTCTGTATTTCGTCTGCCATCTCCCTCTCCCATAACCACTGATATTCCGAAAGGAACTCTGAGGATAGGTTTCCATTGGAGAACGCTTTAGCTGCCACTTTAGCGCAGAGTTTTGCGCCCAATAGCCCAAGATATAAACCTCCCCCTGATATGGGCTTGGTCTGGCAAGCTGCATCCCCTACCAGCAAGGTTCTTTCGCTGTAAATTCTGGGAAACATGCCGATGGGAACAACGCCACCCGTACTGCGGAGAAAATTCATGCCCTTAAAAATTTCGGGATGAGCCTCCACCATTCTATTAAAGTAATATTTGGGATGCTTGTCCCTCCCGCTTACGCCGATCCCCACCCTTGCGCGCTTTTCATCCACCGGTATAACCCAACCGAACCAGCCCGGTGCAATTTCCCTGCCCAGGAATATGTGCACCATATCTTTTTCCGAGCATTTTAGCTCCACTTCGGCTGCACACATACGGATTACTTCATTCGGTGTGGGGATATTGATCCGGCGAGCAACATGGGAGTTGGCCCCGTCGGCACCGATCAGTAAACGAGCTCTGGCTGTAAACTCTCCACCGAAAGATTTAAACTTCACGCTAGTCTCATCAGGAAAAATGTCACCTACCCAAGCCCTTACCCCGGTCATGATTTTCGCACCGGCACCCTCAGCCCTTTGCGACAAGTTACGGTCAAACTCCGAGCGGTCAATTACCAGAGCGTATGCCTCTTTGTCCCTGATAGGAAGCACTTCCCCACCGGGAGAGTGGACAAAAGCACCATGGATTTGGTTGATGATTATAGCGTCCGGCATGGCTGCGATTTTTAAAGTTCTGGGACTGACGAGCCCTGCACACTGCATGGGCTCGCCAATTTTCCGGTGCTCCTCGGCTATCAGAACCCGATATCCTTTTTCAGCAATAATTCGGGCTGTCTCACAGCCCGCCGGGCCTCCACCAATAACTATGACATCATAATCCATACAGAACAGTTTCCTTTCTACACCGGCTTTAAAAAAGTTAGCCTTTTTAAAGAACATTTACGATTTTTACAAAAACAACGGATACAAAAGCCATTGACAATGGAACGATACCAACATTTAAAGCCCTATCCAATGCACCAGGCAGAGTAAACTCCGGAGCGGATGAATTCTCCGAGGCCGCCCCTGCCAGTTCCTTTGCGATAAGGAGCACGATCAAGGTTATCGCGGCAAGCAGGCCGAACCCGGCCGCTGTGGCAGCCGTGCTCACGGCAGTCGTGGTTACAGTGGTTACTGTTGAAATCATTGTTCTTCCCCCCTTTTTTACAATTTATTGCTCTCCGTTATTCATTTACTCTACTGAAACATGAAAACTTATTGTAATAATTTGCTATTTAATTAACAGATTAAATATAAAGACCACTTGTTCATGGTTGGATACGTTTAATTAGTTTCAGCAAATTCTTTCATTGAATCCCTCCCTTCGGAATCCAATAAGAAGATAACAATTATAGCCATTATTGTCTATATTTATTGTCTAAAAGGCGTATTATCTTGTCCCATTCTTACGAAATTTTGTCTGGATATGCATCGGCCAAAAAAAAATAAAAGGCTCACTAAGAACCTTTTATTTGCAAAGCATCTACCAAGCAAGCATAAAATAAAAGCCACTGCATAAATAGCGCCAAAGCAATTAAATCACGCATACCTTACATTTAGATAAATACTAACTAATATGTTGTTGTTAATATAATTTTAAATAGTAATTTAACTTACATTTTTAGCACCATTACAAGTTTATGAAGATAGGCTATTCCATGCTAGGTCAGTGAGCGCTATTGCCACCTCCGGTAACATGAACAGTTCCCTGGTAGACCCAATCTGTATCAGGGTTACTTATATATGCCCGGAGCGTTGTTTTACCCTTGGCTATCCCTGTCAAAGTTTTTGTTGAATCATCAACAGTTGCCACATCAGCATCATCTACTGTCCAGTGTAAAACGTATCCAGCTTGAGAGAAGCCCAGAACCGATAATTTTAATGGTATCGTGTCACCTGCTTTTAGATTAATAACTTTGTCCCACTCTTTCCCGTCTTTCAGAAAGTGGGTTTCTGACCGTACGAATGCTTTCATCAGGGCAATCTCACCGGCATAGCCCGGATCTACTTCGGCGCTGAGAACATCTCTGGCATCAAACAGTTTGTCCATGCTCCATCCTATATCACCAAGTTTGTCCCGGAAAAGACTGTATTGACCGCTAGCAGCTTTCGTCAAGGCATCCCGGGTCCATCTTTCCATAGCAGTACGTATCTGCCCGTAGTCTCCGGAAGTAAGGGCAATTAAACCTGCAACGTCATATGAAATAACGTTGGGCACCTCCCCTTTGGCTGCCAGCAAATAGTTATATAGGTAGTCGATGGTAACATCGTTTCCAAACAGCGCGGTAATCGTGGAAGCCTGCTGTTCCTTAAATTCTTCCATACTTTTTCTTAGATGGCCAGGTTTGGACGAATACTGGACATCCGCAAGATCGCAGACAAAATCGATTATTTTGTCCTTGGCCGCGACCTCTCCGCCCAGCCTGGTTATTACCTGGTCAGTTAATAATATGGCGAAAACATCCGGCCATGGGCCGCTGTTAGGATCTCTGCTCAGATTGGCAAGCTTTGCCTCAACCGAAATCACATCGTTTTCTCCGTTAGGATCTAAGACCAACTGATCATAAACCTTCTCTAATTGTTTTCCCATATCGTTGACCGTATCGGCCTGAGCCTGTGGCGGTGCCAGGCTAAAAGTTACACCAAAAACCATGAGCGCACATAGCATTAATGTAGTTATCCATCTTCTCAATACCATTTCCATCTTTATTACCTCCTTTTAATTCTACTAGCTCTCGTTGCAATAATTTTGGCTTCACCTCCAGAAACATTTTCACAAATTACCAAATTTAAGTTAGCAATATTGAAACTAATTGTCTATATTTATTGCCTATATATAGTAATATCGTGTCTAATTTTTGCGATTAATCATCTGGATTTGCATTGACCCTAAAAAAAAGAAGGGTTCACCTTAGAACCCTTCAACTGCTCTTGAGAACTTTGCTGTTTGTCAATTCTTCAAGTTCCTTAAATTTTTCAACTGTTATTAAAGGCCTATTCTTAGTATTTTCCATAACCAGTTCATAGCTGCTTCTGCTCGCTGGAATAAGTTCCTTGACCATCTTTAAATTTACAATGAACCCACTATGGCTTCTAAAAAATGGATATCCTTCCAATTGCTCTTCAAGAGCAGAGAGTTTGTCATTTGTTTTAATTTGGCCGCCAATAAAATAGATCGTGGTCTTGCGACCTTCCTTAGTAATGTAGATAATGTCATCAAGGTTTAAATAAACAAATTTGCTGTTATTTTTAAATAATAGTTTTCTGCTAACATTTTTATTGAGATTTTTTGAGTCAGCATTTGACCTTTCAGCTAATTTCCCGGATAGAACCAGTCTGATCCTATCCATTGTCTGTCGGACCCGGTTCATTTTAAAGGGCTTGACAAGGTAGTCAAAAGCATAAACATCAATAGCTTCGCCCCTGAATTCGCTGAAGGCCGTGGCAAATATAATAAATGTCCAGGGGTTGATATCAAATATTTCCCGGGCCAGTTCAACACCGTTTTTTCCCGGAAGGTCGATATCCAAAAAAGCCACTTGAGGTGACAATTCTTTAATTAATTTTATTGCCTCCAGCCCATCCCCGGCTTCGCCAATAACGTTTACACCTTCAACTTCTTCAACCACATTCCTGATCACAAAACGCATATCCGGATCATCTTCTGCAATCAAAACAGTTATTTCCATGCGGTATCCTCTCCCCTTTATTCAGATTTCTCTGGGGGAGCCGGCTGATAAAACCAAAAGAAACAGACTGGCTTGATACCGATAGCAGCGACCAAAAGGGCCAAAGTAGCGACGGGTGAAAACATTATTCTTTTAATTCCTTTAACGGTCAGCTTCATTGGTTAAATACCTCCTTTCTATAAATAATTTTGCTAATCCTACTAAAAGGTTATCTAATTGGTGTATGATTTTGTATCCTGGAGGAGAGAAACTAATTGTCTGGATCATGACAGCAATAAAACCCGCCAGAGCAAGGGATGAGTTGACATAATGCACAACAATTATACTGATCCCTAACCATGAACTAAGATAAACTAGTGAAAGAATTTTAAACTTATTTCTTTCGGAAATACTTGTAATCTTTTTATAAGGTACTTCCCCCGGCACCAAAGCTATAACGCAAAGGGAGAATAGTAAATATCCGGTCAGCAGTAAATATACCAGTAAATCGATTGATAAATAACGTCCCAAGTATATTCCCAGCTCTCCAGCCCCAAGATAACTCAAAACTCCCAGGGTAAGGCATCTCCAGTACCCATTGCAATGGGCTCCGCCGCTTAGAAGCCGGTAAATAGCTCCGCAAACCATTGCAAACACCACTTCGGGAAGTATTCCAAGTAAATAGGCCAGACTAATAAGGATAAACCCTTTAATGAGAGCGGCGAAAATAATTTCGAAGCCAAAGCGTAGAGTATCAATTTTATTAGTATCCAACGCCAGTTCCTTAGACAGGTAATTAGCAATTCTTCCGGCCAGTTGATTTAAATTCATTAAATTCCACCTCATTTTTTTAAAGGTATTATAACGGTAAAGGTTGTTACTTCGGTATCGCTGCTAATCTTGATGTCACCCCGGTATTTGCTTACGATATCTTTGACAATTGACAGGCCCAGACCGGAATGCCCTTTTTTAGTAGTAAAACCGACTTTGAATATATCTTCTTTAATTTTGGGGACGATAGGGTCCCCTGTATTGCTTATTATGATTACATAGAGCCCTTGTTCATAAGTTATTTTTACTTTTACCTGCCTGCATGCACCTGTTTTATCTTCTACGGCTCCCAGGGCGTTATCAATCAGGTTTCCAAGCAAGGAGCTTGCTTCATGGGGAGTTAAAGGCAATTCTCTGAGGCTGCATTCCACGGCTATTTCCATTTCTATGTTTTTAGCTTCGGCCAGTCCCATTTTAGTATAGAGAAGGGCGCTAATACTAAAGTTATCAGTTTTTATCAATTCCCCGGTTTGGGATATTTCGCCGAATAACCTGCTTATATAATCCCGCGCTCTCTCATATGCCCCGCCTTCAAGCAGTCCGTAAATAGTCTGCAGCTGGTGGTGGAAATCATGTCTCTGCTTTCTGGAAGAGTTAATCAATTGTTTGATCTGTTTTAAGTTTTCCTCTGCTCTCTTGGCCTCGTAATCTTTTTCCACATGCTGTCCTATTCTTTTGACGGTAACAGTGGACAGTACCGTTAAAATAATAATGAATATTCCAAAGATCCCGTTAAAGATGTTAAAATGCTCTCCCGGGAAAATATCCAACCTAGCAGCCTCAAACGCCATGTTTAAGAGCGCCAGTAATAGTACGGGCAAGAGAACAACTACAAAGATAATAAGATTATGATTATTAACAATATCTGCCTTTAAATCACCTTGAGTTTCTTTTCTTGATAAGTGCCTTAAACGACTATAATCTTGAGAATAACTAATTAAAGAAATATTAAAAACTTTACAGGCTATAATAAATATAATCATGACTATGGCCTGCGGAAGGAAATAAAGAAATCTTATAAAGGAATAATTCCAAACCTCGGTCAGTGAAAAACCTTTGATTTGCAACATGAACTGTATCGCTACCGTTTCTACTGAGCCGTAAAAGATCAGGCCAAATAAAGATGCAAGTATAACTATCCTATATGGCAAGCGGGTAACCAGGCGAATATTTAGAACGAATAAAACTATGCCCAGGATTGAGTGAAGCCCGAAAGGCACCGGCAAAAGCCGGATGATATAAGCAAAACCCGCCTGTAAAGCCCCAATTATAATTAAGTCGCACCACCAAGGCTTAAGTCCTATCAGCAAAAATCCTAGGGCAGCTACCAAGATCGCTTCAGGAAACGAAACCATTAACAGGGATAAGAAAGTCATTGTGTCCAAAAAGGGTTACCTTCCTTATTTCCTTATTTCCTTATTTTACTTATTTTATATTAATTTTTTACTTTTTTGTATTAACTTTTTACTATTTTACTTTATTTTAATTAAAAAATAGCCGACTCCTGCCTACCATGTTTAAAAGTAACATTTTCTTGTTTAAAAGTAACATTTTCCTGTTTATATTTGTTAAAACATATGAAGCGCCAAAAAAACCGCTTCCAGATCACTGGCAGCGGTTTTTTGCTATAGAACAATTTATCTCAAAAGATACGGCCATATAATGTATAAACCAATATTCGTTAACCCGTGAGCCAGTGAGACACCCAAAAGGGATCTAAAAAAGCCAACAGCTATAGAAAAAAGCAGCGCAACGGTAAAAACGAAAATCAGGTCCTCCGGTGTACGGTGGGTAATGTGCAGCACCCCGAATATATAGCTGATATAAATAATGCTGTACCACTTGCCTAATGTTTCCACAGCCGCACGATACATAACCCCACGAAAGATGAATTCTTCCAAAAACCCGGTGCTAACAAGCAGGATCAGCGAAGGAAGCCAAACATACTGAAAGGTGAGCTCCGTTACCAGGGGAGTGGGTTTTAAAATTAGGTACTCCATCAAGCCCAGCGGCAAACCAATAAAGGCCACCAGTAACTGAAGGGGCAGGTTACCCACTGTCAGCCCAATCTCCCGTGGCTTAAAGCCAGCAAATCTCATCACAATAGTGGCGGCAGCAAAAAGTGGAAGACTGATTATTAGATACCAGTACACAAGTGGAATGCCATTTAGAGGCATGGAAAGACTCATGATTCGGATTATTGGAGCCAGGGATAAAGACAGATAGACCAGATTTATTTCTTGCTTATAAGCCAGAGAAGCATGTAAAAGCAGGGCAACCAGCAAAACCACATGACAGGCGATCCCGTACAGCGGGTTGTAATAAGCTGTAATAATCTCCGCGGCAGTGATGACGGCCGCATACAACCAGATAAAAAAATGATCTTGAAAGGAAACAGTACTTTTGATAACGATATCCAATTTTTTGATATGTACCAATATCCTACTCATAAACATCCACCCACAAGTGCAGAGAGCGATAGGGATCGCTCTCGCCGTTTATAAATAGTAAAAACTCCACCTTCATATTTTCCTGGGGCCTGTTGGCGCTAAAGCTAACGGACTCCTCCCTTATTTCTTCATTGTTCAAATCAAAAGGACCCAATCGTTTTTTCAAATACCCGTTCATTCGCACTTCGGCTGTATAGGTTATAGGACAATTTTCGTGGTTAACGATTCCCAGGATAACTTCCTTTTCTTCACCCGCATTCATATCCCGAGGATAACCCTCTGCCTTACCGCCAGAGCCCAAAATGTAAAACTCCGTGAACTTTTCGCCAACCTTTGGTGTGGTCGCGACATAATAAAGGCTTCCTACCGCAAAAATAATGGTTCCCACAAGTACCACCGAGAGAATTTTATCCAGCCTGGAAAGGCTGCCCCATTTGATAGTTTCTAAGTTTAAAGTAACCATAAAACGTTTCTCGGAGGACAGTTTATTTCTTCGGTGGACTGTGATAACAGATAGCAAGATTGTGAAAACCAAAAGCGTCAACAATACAGGGTAAAGCCTTATTCCCCATGGGGTGTAGTTCAGGATGAGGCCCAGAAGCGGAACTATGGCAATGCTTAGACCGAAGCTCAAGGCAACCCGCTCAATGTCGTCAATATCGTCCCTGGCCGGAAACAAAGCCGCTATTAAGGTATACCCGGGGAAAAACAGAACAAAAGGCAACCCCAAAGCAACCCGTACAATTCCGCTCACATCAAAAACAATAAATACTGCCAGGGCAACATAAAGAAATAGTATAAAGGAAAACTCGTTTTTTATCTCTATCCTCAAAAAAATTCAACCCCTTTGAAAAGATTAAAGCGAATAGACGGGGCTATAACAAAATAACAACATTAAAGCCGATTGTCTATATTTATTGTCTAAAAACTGTAAAACCGTGTTTAATTAATACATAATCCCGCCTGGATTTACTCTATAGTCATCACACAAAATTATAAATCAGCGCCATGGTTACGATTCCAACTAACAAGCTATAGAAAAGGCTTCTGGTCTTAATGGCGACCAGCAGCGTGGGTATAAAGGCCCAGATATACCTATTATGAATGCTGATATTAATGTCACCCTCAGGTGCCAATATACTTAAAGCTGTTAAAGCGCCTAAAACTGCCGGGGCTACAAAGGATAACCACCGTTTTAGTGGTTTGGGAAATTCATAGCGCGAAAATAATGCTACCGGTAGGATACGTGGCAAGATTGATACCAGCGAAACGCCGATGATCATGATCCAAATACTAGTCCCGCTCACTGATTAACACCCCCAAACTGGCCGCAATAACCGTCGCAATAATGATATTAAACATATTCCCCATAGTAATAGGTATTAAATAACCTATTAGCAAACAAAACAACGCTGAAGATAAGGCCACAAAAAGGTCTGATTTATTTTTAATCATAAAGACCAATAAACATATATACATTGCCGGCAAAGCAAAATCCAGGCCCAAACGATCCGTATTGCCAATATAACCACCCATTATAGCTCCCAATAGTGTACTAGCGATCCAGCCAATATGTGAGCTTAGATTAAGTCCAGCCATATAGTAAGCGGTGGGCGCATGATCTTGATAGCGGTTCATCGCTACTGCATAAGTTTCATCGGTCAATCCATAGGATAGAAGGCTGCCAATAGCAGTCGGAACTTGCCCCTTGAGGTAGGGCACCAACGATGTCGAAAATAGTAAATACCTTAAATTTAATAGAACATTCGCCATAATAATGGTGAATATTGCCCCTCCCGCTTGCATGACCCCAATGGCGATATATTGCCCGGCTCCTGTAAAACACAGGACCGACATCATCGTAGCCTGAATGATTGTCATGCCTACCTCATTTGCCAGCACCCCGAAGGCAAACCCCAACGGTAAATAGCCCAAAATGATTGGGATTGAGTCATTGATTCCTTGTTTTAGTTCTCGCTTTTGCATATATATCTCCATCCAAAATATAAAGTAGCTGTAGGGTTCACTAAATAGTAAAGTTACAATAAACTCAGGATCATTATTACAAAGGCAATTAAGTCAACGTTTAGACTTTCTGTCTGTGAAACCACTACAAAAGATAAAAACCGCCTAATATAGCGGTTTTTATCTAGTGAAAGTCGTAGTATCCAAACTCATGTTAGCCTATCTGTCCTCAAATACAGCTAAACTGATTGGACGTCCCCTTCCATCTAGTTTCTCCAATCCCCTACTTTATGCCGCTTTATCTCGCCGCTTTTTTCTACTATCCTTTGGGACTTCCCGGATACCAGAATCTTTATCATAATTACTAAAAAGATTTACTATTATATGCTTTTATTAGGAAATAAGCGGAACCACCCCAAAGTAATACCATAGCGATAATCATCATGGTAAGTGCACTACCTGACATTATCTTTTACCCCCTCGATTAAGTAAATTTCATTTTTCCATTTTAATCTGGAAAGTAAGAATCCGCCAACAATAATCACTGCTAGTACAAGCCATCCCATTACCAGCAACGCTTCCTGAGGGTAGCCCTCATATGGTACTTTGATATCACCAACAAGGGTCATAATACCAGTGTAGCCTGCCACCAATGGTGTAATAAATTTAATGGAGAATACCCACCAGGAACCGGCTTTGATTTCTGAAACTGAATTAATATGGTCTTGCAAAGACTTAAGATTAAAGATCCAACCCACCAGCAACACCTGGATCAGACCACCGAATACAATACCAAAGTTATTGGTAAAATGGTCGACAATATCAAGAATATATAATCCGGCACCGGTGGCAATTACTAAGCTACAGATTGCTGCAACACCAGTGTAAACAACTGTAACTTTTTTACGCTTCATATCCAACTTATCCATTAGAGCAGCAATTGCGGCCTCATTGATGGAAATTAAGGAAGTTAAACCTGCCATGGTTAAGGCAAGGAAAAAGAGCATACCAAATAACGGGGCCATCCCCCCCAGGGTGGTAATAGCTGCCGGGAAAGTTACAAAGGCCAACCCTACACCATCACCGGCAACTTCTTGAACCGCCACACCTTGGGAATGAGCCATATGCCCAAGAATGCTAAATACAGCAATACCGGCCAGCAAACTAAAACCACAGTTGGTAAAACATGCTGTAAATGCGTTACCAGTGAGGTCTGATTTCTTTGGTAGGTAACTGGAATAAGTAATCATAATGGCGAAGGCAATACTTAAATCAAAAAAGATCTGACCATAAGCTGCTGTCCAAACTTTAAAATCAAATAACCTGCTAAAATCCGGTTCAAACATAAAGTTTAAGCCCGCTGCAGAACCAGGTAGGGTAGAACCACGTACAGCAATTACTACTACCATTAAGAATAAAACAGGGATAAATATTTTGGCTAATTTTTCAATGCCACCTTTAACACCGGCATAAATAGCTATAAAATTGATGGCCCAAGCTATTGCTAAAGGAATTAATAGTTGAGTTTGTATTCCACCAAGTTCAAAAGGTCCTTCTGTTAAGCCCAGTACATTATTATAGAAAAAGCCACTAGGATCATCAGCATAACCTAAGGAAATTGAATGGTAAAAATAGCTCATAGCCCAGGCAATAACGAGCACATAATAGACTGCGATAAAAAAACATACAATTACTTGCGACCAACCAAGCCACTCAAATTTACGGCTCATTTTCGCAAAGCTTAAAGGTGCTCCACCACGATACTTATGGCCAATGCCAAATTCCAGAATCATAATTGGAATACCAGCAGTCAACAGTGCAAATAAGTAAACAAGAAAGAATATACCACCACCATTATCTGCTACCATATATGGAAACCGCCAGATATTACCTAAACCAACAGCAGAACCCACCGCGGCCAAAATAAAACCCATCCGAGTGCCCCATTGTTCTCGTTGTACTATGTTAATTACCTCCTTTACAACAAATTGGAGTAAATATCAAACACCCCATCTTTAACTAAATATAAATTTCAAGAGTTTGTTAAAAAATTACTTCATAACAAGAGATACTAACTTGTTTTGCCCTCCGAACTAAGCCAGAGGTATGCCAGCGGTCTTAGTCGTTGTTGAAGTAATACGTTCTCGGTTAATATACTAATCCAGTAGTCTATGTTATCTCATGCTCACCATTTCGCCCCCTCTTTTTTTGTATAACATAGTCACCAGTGTTCATCTTACTTCATATTTGAACACTATTCAACACCGCTACAATAGTTTTTTCTTCACTCCTGCGCTTACCCCTGTATGTAGCTTTCCCCACTCTGAGTACTATCAACAGTCCGACTTCCACTACTTCTCTCGTAATATAATTGATCCAGTGGCCATTTAACTCTGACATATTAGCGGTTTTGAGCCATAAAGTCGGTATAAAAGAAGCCCCAACTAAAATTACAAGGACTGCTACAAAGCCAATTGAAACCCTCTTCGTTATTTTCCTCAAAATATTCACCTGCCCTATCCCCAATCAATTTGTTATACAACAAAAGGAATGAACATCTTGGTTGCCTGTATATATTCCCTGTACTCACCGCCAAATTCCAAGAGCATATCTTTCTCTTCTCGTTTGGCAAGGCGCACATACATAACCACCATTACCGGATAAAAAATCAGCATGGGCAAAGTTGCCCATTCAGCCAGCATACCCAGAGATAACAGCAGCAGGCCCGCATACTGGGGGTGGCGGATATATTTATAAACCCCTGTTTTAACAAGAAAGCTGTACCTGTTTCCTTGGACCAATATTTTTTGTAGATGCTGTACCAACCAGTCAGAACCAAGAATAGCGCGACAACTGCACATCCAATGTTGATGTACATCCCCCAAAAACCAATTGAGGAAACCAATGTATGCCCCCATAAGATACCTTCCGGCAGGTTTTTGCCTATAATCCATGAGATTACATACATGCTAAAGGGAATGCCGTGCATCTCGATGGCGAAAGCAATCACAAAAGCCAAATAAGTTCCCGCGGGTTTTTTATCCATTTTTTTATAAAAGGGGATAAACAAAAGCACTACACTGTACACTACAATAAAAAACAACACCCCAAACCAATTGTGAAAATGACTTTGTAACGTCTCCATGGATCAAAGCCTCCCATTTTATTTGGTACGAAAACGAAAAAACAACCTATTTCGTAACCTTGCTATTAAGATAGCAGGGTTACCTTAAATTAGGCTGTTTCTAATCTTAAATCCATCTTAAATTTTTGGCATACGGATAATAAACTCACACCCACAACCTGTTCATCTTCGGCTATTAAAATGTTCAAAAAATCACACTCCGTTATAATGCCTTTTTTATAATTTCTCTTTCTTCATCATTCAAGGTATAAGATCCTGCATATACCTTATATTGTCGTCAACCACCTGTTCGTACCGCTAATACCGCTAAACACCATGGAAATATTTTTCAAAGTAGCTGCGCTACTATATCAACTTTTTTTGCCGATCCAATGCGCAGCCAGCCGATGGGCATAAAAAAGTTAGTACACCCACCGAAAACGGGGATGCACTAACTGGAAATTTTTTGGTGCCGGAGACCGAATATACAACAAGGTAAATTTACTGATTTTTTTTCAATCACCTTATTTTTGGCCAATGAAAGAAACTCCGAAATTATAGCGTTTGCTCTATCTATTTCTTCAATCATCAAGTCGAAATAATTTTTAAATTTTGCGCATTCTTCTTTCTCCCCAAGTAGCTGAAGAAAACCACGAACAGAAGTCATCGGGTTTCTAACTTCATGACCAATACCGGCTGCCATTTCTCCAACCAAATTCAACCTATCTAGACGGGTCATTTCCTTTTCTAACTCTTTGCGTTCTGTGATGTCGATTACGTGCCATAATATATATTTATCACTTTTAATATTAAATGTCACTGCTGATATTAAGACTGTTCGAACTTCACCCTTTTTTGTATATACTTCAGCATCATAGTTACGGACTACACCTCTGTCAACTAATGATTTAATAATACTCGCCCTATATTCTAAATTACACCATATATTTATCTCAAAAGATATATGCCCTATTATTTCTTGACGTTCATAGCCAAAAAACATTAAGAAGCTATCGTTTACATCAATAAATTTTCCTTCTGCAAGTGTACTGATAAGCATCGGGTTGGGACTAACATTGAAAGCTTTGGAAAATAGTTCGTTAGATATTATTTCCGGCAACGACTTACTCTCTTACCCCTTTACCCCTTTACCCCTTTACCCCTTCGGGGCACAAGCGGGGCACAAGTACCCCTACGGGGCACAGGCGGGGCACACAGCAGGGAGAAGCCCAAGTACCATCGGCCTACCCGTTCCACCCCTTCGGGGTACACGGCGGGCACAAGTCGAAGAGCTTAACTTCCGTGTTCGCATGCCTGTGCCCCGAAGGGGTAGGATGGGAACGGGTGTATCCTCTTCAGTAATGGTCACCGGAAAACTTTATATAATTATTAGGAGCAAAGCTAATTTTCAAATGCCTAGCACCTTTTGTAAGCTTATTATTCCTTCAAAATTGCACAGCTTAGCAAGTTTAATCAACAACTAAAATCTATCTTGTAAATTCAGGTAGCAGTATGGTTATCGCCTACCGGCAACCAACCACTAACCACCGATATTAACAAAATCAGACCACCGAAAATCAGGTCAAGCCCTCGACCTATTAGTACCGGTCCGCTGCACACATTGCTGTGCTTGCACGCCCGGCCTATCTACCTGGTAGTCTACCAGGGGTCTTACCCTTCTCGAGATTCGAAATTCGATATTCGATGTTCGAGTAATTTTTTTTCGAACGTCTAACGTCGAACCTCGAACATCGAGAAGGTGGGAAACCTTATCTAGAGGGGGGCTTCGCGCTTAGATGCCTTCAGCGCTTATCCCGTCCGGATTTGGGTACCCAGCGCTACCGCTGGCGCGATAACTGGTACGCCAGTGATCCGTCCATCCCGGTCCTCTCGTACTAGGGACAGCTCCTCGCAAGTTTCCTGCGCCTGCGACGGATAGGGACCGAACTGTCTCACGACGTTCTGAACCCAGCTCACGTACCGCTTTAATGGGCGAACAGCCCAACCCTTGGGACCTACTACAGCCCCAGGATGCGATGAGCCGACATCGAGGTGCCAAACCTCCCCGTCGATGTGGACTCTTGGGGGAGATAAGCCTGTTATCCCCGGGGTAGCTTTTATCCGTTGAGCGACGGCTCTTCCACACGAATGCCGCCGGATCACTAAGCCCGACTTTCGTCCCAGCTCGACTTGTTTGTCTCGCTGTCAAGCTCCCTTCTGCCTTTACACTCTGTGCGCGCGATTTCCAACCGCGCTGAGGGAACCTTTGGGCGCCTCCGTTACTCTTTGGGAGGCGACCGCCCCAGTCAAACTGCCCACCTGACACTGTCCATAACCTTGATTCAAAGGCTCGTGTTAGAATTTCAATATCACAAGGGTGGTATCCCAACGGTGGCTCTGCCAAAACTGGCGCCCTGGCTTCTCAGCCTCCCACCTATCCTGTACATGCAATACCAAAATCCAATGTCAAGCTGCAGTAAAGCTCCACGGGGTCTTTCTGTCCTGTCGCAGGTAGCCGGCATCTTTACCGGCACTACAAGTTCGCCGAGTCCCTCGTTGAGACAGCGCCCAAATCGTTACGCCTTTCGTGCGGGTCGGAACTTACCCGACAAGGAATTTCGCTACCTTAGGACCGTTATAGTTACGGCCGCCGTTTACTGGGGCTTCGGTTTAAAGCTTCGCTTGCGCTAACCTCTCCCCTTAACCTTCCAGCACCGGGCAGGCGTCAGCTCCTATACGTCATCTTGCGATTTAGCAGGAACCTGTGTTTTTGGTAAACAGTCGCTTGGGCCTTTTCTCTGCGACTCCTTCATGCTCCATCTGGTTAGATTTCACACTAGCGGAGTACCCCTTCTCCCGAAGTTACGGGGTCATTTTGCCGAGTTCCTTAACGAGGGTTTTCTCGCGCGCCTTAGGATTCTCACCCCACCTACCTGTGTCGGTTTGCGGTACGGGCACCTTATAGCCTCGTTAGAGGTTTTTCTTGACAGTTTGGGTGCAGCCACTTCGCTACTTATTTTCGCTCCCCATAACCTCTCAGGCTGTATGAACTGCGGTTTTGCCTGCAGTTCGCCCTACGGGCTTGGACGCGCTTTTCCAACCGCGCGCTTGGCTTGCCCTCCTGTGTCACCCCATCCTAATAGCGGCTTTAAGGTGGTATCGGATTCTCCACCGATTGTCCATCGCCTACGCTTTTCAGCCTCGGCTTAGGGCCCGACTTACCCTGGGCGGACGAGCCTTCCCCAGGAATCCTTAGGTTTTCGGCGGGCAGGATTCTCACCTGCCTTTGCGCTTACTTATACCGGCATTCTCACTTCCCATTAGTCCACTACTCCTTACGGTATAGCTTCAATCCAATGGGAACGCTCCCCTACCCAGTCTGTGAAATTATCAACAGACCCTTGTTTACGCGCTTTAGCCCTTGGGGCATTTGGCCGTAAATTTCTTTTTTATTTTTTATTGATATTTACGGCAAAAATGTTTTGCGCTGTATATCTGGGTGTATTGATAATTTCACAGTCTGCCGCAGTTTCGGTATCGTGCTTGAGCCCCGTTACATTTTCGGCGCAAGGTCACTTGACCAGTGAGCTATTACGCACTCTTTAAATGGTGGCTGCTTCTAAGCCAACATCCTGGTTGTCCGGGCAACCTCACATCCTTTGCCACTTAGCACGATTTGGGGACCTTAACTGGCGGTCTGGGCTGTTTCCCTCTCGACTACGAATCTTAGCACCCGCAGTCTGACTCCTGTACTTTAATAGCCCGGCATTCGCAGTTTGATTGAGTTCGGTAACCGGTGAAGGCCCCTAGCCCATTCAGTGCTCTACCTCCGGGTATTTTGTACAAGGCTAGCCCTAAAGCTATTTCGGGGAGAACCAGCTATCTCCGGGTTCGATTGGCATTTCACCCCTACCCACACCTCATCCACCGCCTTTTCAACGACGGTTGGTTCGAGCCTCCACGAAATGTTACTTCCGCTTCACTCTGGACATGGGTAGATCACCCGGTTTCGGGTCTACTTCAGCGTACTACGTGCGCCCTTTTAAGACTTGCTTTCGCTGCGGTTTACGGCCTTGGTCAGCCTTAACCTGGCACGCTAAATGTAACTCGCCGGTCCGTTCTACAAAAAGTACGCCATCACACGTTTATTGTGCTCTGACTGGTTGTAAGCGTACGGTTTCAGGTTCTGTTTCACTCCCCTCCCGGGGTGCTTTTCACCTTTCCCTCACGGTACTTGTGCGCTATCGGTCGCTAAGGGTATTTAGCCTTGGAAGGTGGTCCTCCCTGATTCCCACGGGGTTTCTCGTGTCCCGCGGTACTTGGGATGCTCTCTAAACTCGTTGCCTTTTCGCCTACAGGGCTGTTACCTTCTGTGGCCCGCCGTTCCTGGCGGGTTCGGCTAAGGCTATTAGTCCGTTATGAGAGTCCCGCAACCCCTATTTTGCACGCAAAATAGGTTTAGGCTGGCCCCGGTTCGCTCGCCGCTACTTGGGGGTTCTCGGTTGATTTCTGTTCCTCCGGCTACTTAGATGTTTCAGTTCACCGGGTGCCCTTCTTATGCCTATGGATTCAGCATAAGATGTTACCTCGTTACAGGTAACGGGTTGCCCCATTCGGAGATCTACGGATCAATGCCTGCTTGCGGCTCACCGTAGCTTTTCGCAGCTTACCACGTCCTTCTTCGGCCCTTAGCGCCCAGGCATCCACCGTACGCTCTTGTTAGCTTGACCTTTTGGTCTCGGCGTCTTGTGTTTTTATACCTGTGCTTTTGCTTTACTTGCTTTGATTTCTTGCTTTCGCTGTGCAGTTTTCAAGGAACGGTTGTCTGGCGTTTTGTTTAACCGGGCTTATGCTGCCCGTTGTCCAAAGCTTTATGGCTTTTACCAGACGTTTTGTTAGATATTATATTGGAGACTGTTTGCATACGCCCGACTTTGGGGTCTGACGTTACTTTTAGTCCCTCAAAACCAAACAGTGCTTGGAGATGTCCGACCTAGGATTATCGAGGTTCAAAGCTTTGTGCTTGAACTTCGAGTATCTCCTTAGAAAGGAGGTGATCCAGCCGCACCTTCCGATACGGCTACCTTGTTACGACTTCACCCCAATTACCGACCCCACCTTCGACGGCTGCTTCCTAAAAGGTTAGCCCACCGGCTTCGGGTGTTGCCAACTTTCGTGGTGTGACGGGCGGTGTGTACAAGGCCCGGGAACGTATTCACCGCAGTATGCTGACCTACGATTACTAGCGATTCCGACTTCATGCAGGCGAGTTGCAGCCTGCAATCCGAACTGGGACCGGCTTTATCGGGTTCGCTTCACCTCACGGCTGCGCTTCCGTCTGTACCGGCCATTGTAGTACGTGTGTAGCCCAGATCATAAAGGGCATGATGATTTGACGTCATCCCCACCTTCCTCCGTTTTGTCAACGGCAGTCCCTTTAGAGTGCCCATCTCTACATGCTGGCAACTAAAGGTAGGGGTTGCGCTCGTTGCGGGACTTAACCCAACATCTCACGACACGAGCTGACGACAACCATGCACCACCTGTCTTCCTGTTCCCCGAAGGGAAAAACTGTGTTTCCACAGCTGGCAGGAGATGTCAAGACCTGGTAAGGTTCTTCGCGTTGCGTCGAATTAAACCACATACTCCACCGCTTGTGCGGGCCCCCGTCAATTCCTTTGAGTTTCAGCCTTGCGGCCGTACTCCCCAGGCGGGGTGCTTATTGCGTTAACTGCGGCACTGGGGGGGTCGATACCCCCAACACCTAGCACCCATCGTTTACAGCGTGGACTACCAGGGTATCTAATCCTGTTTGCTACCCACGCTTTCGCGCCTCAGCGTCAGTTACAGGCCAGGGAGCCGCTTTCGCCACTGGTGTTCCTCCCAATATCTACGCATTTCACCGCTACACTGGGAATTCCACTCCCCTCTACTGCACTCAAGCCCGACAGTTTTAGAAGCAGGCTATCAGTTGAGCTGATAGGTTTCACTTCTAACTTGTAGAGCCGCCTACACGCCCTTTACGCCCAGTAATTCCGGACAACGCTTGCCCCCTACGTTTTACCGCGGCTGCTGGCACGTAGTTAGCCGGGGCTTCCTCCAAAGGTACCGTCATTTGTTCTTCCCTTTGGACAGAGTTTTACAATCCGAAGACCTTCGTCACTCACGCGGCGTTGCTCCGTCAGGCTTGCGCCCATTGCGGAAGATTCCCCACTGCTGCCTCCCGTAGGAGTCTGGACCGTGTCTCAGTTCCAGTGTGGCCGGTCGCCCTCTCAGGCCGGCTACCCATCGCTGCCTTGGTAGGCCGTTACCCTACCAACTAGCTAATGGGACGCGGACCCATCCAGTAGCGGTTTGCACCTTTCTTCATCGAACTATGCAGTTCAATGAACGTATCCGGTATTAGCACCAGTTTCCCGGCGTTATCCCAGGCTATTGGGCAGGTTATCCACGCGTTACTCACCCGTCCGCCACTATCCTCGAAGTTCGAGGTTCGGTATTCGAGGCTCGAATTGCTTTCCTTTTTCGAACTTCGAACATCCAACCTCGAACTTCGAGAACCGTTCGACTTGCATGTGTTAAGCACGCCGCCAGCGTTCGTCCTGAGCCAGGATCAAACTCTCCATAAAAATTTATGCTTCGCGGGTTTGAGTGCTTTTGGGTGTCCGGCTTGTTTAACTGGATTACCTTACTGCAGCTTGTGCCCGTTTGCTTTTTAAGTGAGTTTAATCTTGCTCTTTTAATGAATTACTCGTTTATTCGTTTGCTAAAAGCTGCTACCATTGCTATTTCGCTTTGGCTCTGGCTCTTAGATTCGTTTGACGAGGTTTGGTTGGTCGCCGTCGCTTTGTTCGGTCATTGCTGACCAACCACGACTGGCGTCCGTTTTCCATCTCTTTGCACTGTTTAGTTTTCAAGGACCGTGCGGCCGTTTCGCGACCGGAATTGTATTGTATCACTTTGTGTCGGTCTGTGTCAAAGGCAATTTGTGGTCGGCTTGGTAGTTCGCATTGACTACTGCTTACCATTATTACCCTGACTTGGTTTTTTGCTCCGCTGCCGTAGCAGCGACATTTGTCATGTTATCATTTTTGGGGCTTTAGTACAAGAGGTAATTTAGGCCAAATGAACTGAACTCAAATAATGGCATTGTGTATATCAACTTTTTTGCCGATCCCAATGTTTTATTTTGCAAATCTCATATATTACTTTAGCATATTAACGCGGCGAGGGACAGACCCTTTCTAGGAGAATCTGGAAGACTATTCAGGTTTTCCAGATTCTCCGGGCATGGCAATATGATCCTGCAACCTTTTTCAAAAAGAAAGCGACAACCTGCAAGCAGTTGCCGCTATTCCATGCGTTCTTTTACATACGTGACCATATTCTGGGGCAAGCAGGGACGATTCTTGCTTACCCATGGTTTTGATCAAAAAACCTGTTTCTATGGCTACCTCACTGATTGGTTTTCCCAATACAATGAGATCGATTTCTCTAATATTGGGTTTTTAGCTGCGTACCGCGGTTTTATATTCAGCCACTTCCTGTTCTCTTTGCTTTCTAGCCTTGCGCCGTTTACCCCATTCCACGAAACGCACAATGCTGACGCTTAATTCATACATAAGATACATCGGTGCGGCCATCATCAGCGGAGTAAGGATATCGGGGGAGGGAATCAGTACCGCACCGGTGACAACCGACATTAAAATTGCCATCTTCCGTTTTTTGACCAGGAATCGATAACTAAGCA
Source organism: Desulfoscipio gibsoniae DSM 7213 (assembly GCF_000233715.2). Classification (GTDB taxonomy): domain Bacteria; phylum Bacillota; class Desulfotomaculia; order Desulfotomaculales; family Desulfallaceae; genus Sporotomaculum; species Sporotomaculum gibsoniae. Next base: position 1,550,641 of record NC_021184.1, on the reverse strand, counting down.
GATCCAGTTTCGCCAGATAGTAGACAGCCAGGGGCAATTCAAAAATAATTCCGAAGGGCAACAGGAACATGATTGTAAACGAGATGTATTTTCCTATGGTTAGCATCGGGATTAGTTCAGTACCGCCGAAATGAAGCAAGTATTTTACAGCCACGCGAAACACCGCGTAAAAGCCGAACAGCACGCCGCCGGTAAAGAAAACATAGGATATAGTAACAAAAATTGTAAAATAGATTTTTTCCATCTTACGCAGGGCGGGGATGATAAACCTCCAGAACAGCCAGAGAATGACCGGCAAAGCGGTGAGAAAACCCAGGAAAAAAGAAACTTTGATCTTGGTCATCAAGGCTTCGACAACACTGATATAAATAACCTCGTTGCCGGTGCTAACAACCGGTTCCAGCAGTATCTGCAAAACTCGCTCGTTTATAACCCAACAGGCTATGGCCATGGTGAACGTGGCCATAATGGACATGATCAGGATCCGGCGTAGTTCCTCCAGATGCTCAATCATGGTCATTTCTTTGTTTTTGTCGGCCACCTGTTACACCCCCGTGGATAGGAACCTTTGCAGGTTATGCTTGATATCCCTCCGACTGTATCCCCCCTTCAAGGCTAACCCGTCCAGGTCAACGGTAGCGATATCTTCACAAAATAGATCGACTTCTCCACATATACGTTCATCGACGGTTTTTAGATAACTTTTACATTGCTCGCACAAATAGACTCGATACTGTCCCATTACTTCTGCAGCAATAAAAGAAAGAGTGGAGGGATTCTGATTACCACAAAATGGACAACCAATTCTGTAGTACAGCCATTCAGTTTCACAAAGGTCGCAGTACAGCTGTCTTTGACCATTTTCTCCGGTCAGTTTGGCCATCACCGGCTCCTCACCACAGACAGGGCAATAACCATGCAACCATTCATCGGGTTTAAACTGGTGCATTACATTTTTACTGTAAAGAGTAAGAAATGGTTTTAACGTAGCTTTCATTAAAAAATCAAACACTTCGATAGAAAGCCCCAATTTTTTCGACCATTGGGTTCTCTGAACTCCCTGAAGCGCCGACTTCATCAATTCAACCCGATCTTTTTTAGAGAGACTTTTAATGTCATTAATCAAAGATTCCGGAACCACCTCTGGAACGGGCTGCCTTTTCAAGCAAGCCCGAGCCACTTCCAAAAATCGTTTATAGAAAAACTTTTGGTCAATTAAAGGCGATACAATGGTCAGCACAGGTTGACCCTTATGCCACTGCTCAACTTGTTTCGCTGTTAACTGCACCGGCCAATCCAGAGAGGGAAAACACTCCTCCGAGTCCAAGATTTCAAGATGAAACTGAGCTAGATTTTTAACATTCATTGTATTTAACTCCTAAATTTAATTAGTAAGAACCTGATGATCATGGTGCTTTTCCAGAATCCCAAAGTTTTCCACGATAAACATATAGGCCAGCACGCCAATGGATACCAGGCCGATACTTACCACCCATTCCATCATCGAGGGGAAATAGTTACCGCCCAAGGATTTTGACATACCGGTAAATACTACGTTCATCCGGTTCAGGATCACCCCGAAGACAGTAAGAGCCCCAAAGGTAACCAGCCCTTTTCGAGTTGAACTTAAGCTGCTGAAACAGATAATAATAGGAATAATAACCCCGGCAACGATTTCCAGCAGGAACATATTCCCTTCCAACGTACCGGAAAATACCCACTTAAACGCATCACGGTAGATCAGGTCCCCAATTTTCAGAGCCAGGTAGATGAGCATCATCGTTCCGGATATTTTTATCAGGCCCCGCATTACGGACAAGGGTACTTGGTGGTTATATGCCTTACCGGCCAGAGACGTTTCCACGCTGATCATAGCCGGCCCCACAAAGAATGAGGACATCAGGAAGAACGGGGGCAGCAGCATGGACCACCACAGCGGATGGAGCTTACCTACTTCGATTAGATACAGCCCGCCCAGGGAGGACTGGTGCAAAGTGGGCAACAATACTCCAATAATCAACAGGACCGGCATTAACTTTTTAATTTTGCAATGCCATGGCTTCATAATCTTTTCTGTGGCAATTTCGCTGAATTCAAGGACCTGAATGAGGGTATATAAGGATACACACCAGAAAACTTCAAACAGCACGCTGTGGTAACCCCAGGATACAAAGGGACGCCAGAAGTTGAACCATTGGCCGATATCCAGGAACAACCCGCCCATGACCAGCAGGTAACCCAACAATGATGTAAGCATGGCACTGCGAGCAATGGGTTTAAACTGGTCCCTGTGCAGGATGTGCACAATTAAAGCGGTGCTGTAACCGCCGCCAGCCAAAGCCACGCCGGTAAGCACATCAAAACCGATCCAAAGGCCCCAGGGCCACTGATCGTTCAAGTTAGTGGCGTTTCCCAAACCAAAAGCCAGTCTGTAGCCTACAACAACCAGGCAAATTGCGGCCAGACCAATTAACACTTTCCTGACCGGCGTCATTTTAAAGGTCCAATTTTTTTTCGCCGTCATGCTATGACCCCCTCGGATAACCCAAAATAATAGAAAAAATTGTCACAGATTTTGCATTGTCCTGTCGGTAAGGACATTGAATTAATCTACAGACCTGGTTTCTGATCATGCTGTTCCCTGGCAATTTCATTCCGCCGTTTGGTGTATAAAAACATCCCGGTTAAAAGCGCACCCCAGCTAAGTGCCACCACCGGAGTCATCCTCATGTAGCTCTCGGTATATTCAGGCAGAGGCCTGGTGGTCACATCGGTCCTAAAGCCGAAGGTTTCGAAAGGAACATCTGAAATATATAACCAGGAGGTGCCGCCAGCTTCCTTTTCGCCATAAACATGTTTTACATATTTCGTATTGCTATTGATCTTATTCCAGGCTTGTACCAACAGTTCACCTCGCTCACCATACTGCAGAGCCCCCGTGGGGCAAGTAGATACACAGGCCGGTTTCATACCGTGGCGCATGCGATCGTATTTGCCGTCGGGGTCAAAGCAAAACTGGCATTTGGAAATTAAAGGGAAGGTCTTTTCCCACTCATACTTGGGCACTGAGAAGGGGCAGGCCAACATGCAGTAACGGCAGCCCACGCACAGGTGCGGGTAATAAACCACCGGACCCTCCGGGCTTTTTTGCAGTGCTCTGGCAAAACAGGCTGAAACGCAGGCCGGCTCCAGACAGTGGAAACATTGATGCTTGGCGAAACGGTACTTTACTTCGTCTCCATTTTCGACAGTTCTAAATCGAACGTGGGTCCAGGTATAGCCGGAACCGTCGGAAGGATTGCCCAGGTCATTGCTGAAAGATGTTTTGGCTGCCGGCAGGTCGTTCCACTGTTTGCAAGCTACCTGGCAGCCTTTACAACCAATGCATTTACTTATGTCAACCAGTACGGCTTTTGACAATATTTACACCTCCATTTCGTTCATCCGGTTTTTAGGCTTTGCGCACATTACAAAGGAATGCTTTATATTCAGGTATGTGAGTATTTGGATCACCAACGCTGGGAGTCAGGTCATTGGCCGTTGCTCCCGAAGCCAGGCCCTGATATCCCCAGTGCCAAGGCATACCCACCATTTCAACGGCCTTTCCGTTAATGTTCAGCGCCTTCATCAACGGTTGAACGGATGCTTTACATTTCACCCTATTGCGGGCAGTCTCGACCCAGATCTCGTCCCCCCCTTTGACGCCGATTTTTGCAGCCAACTGGGGCGAGATCATGGCGAAGGCTTCCGGAGCAGCTTCCACCAGCCACGGGCAGTTACGGGTAACAGCGCCGCTTTGGTAATGTTCAATGACCCGATAAGTGGTCATCACATGGGGGAATCGTTTGCTGCCCATTTCAGCCACCGTGGCAAAGTCGCCGGAGAACCGGGCTACCATAGGTGAGTTTTGACGTTTGGACATGATATTCTTGGCCGGACTTTCAACCGGCTCGTAGTGTTCGGGCAGCGGGCCGTCATTCAGCTCCGGTGCGAACAACCTTGCCTGTCCCTCCGGATTCATGATAAAAGGCGCGTTGGCCGTTTTTTCCGGTGGTACGGGCTCGCCGGTATTGGGATCTTGCGCCCCGAAGTCCGGCACGTCGTTGGTGATCCACTTACTGCCGTTCCAGGCCACCAGTGCTGCTTTTTCATTCCACGGCCTGCCGCCGGGATCGCAGGAACAGCGGTTATAGACAATGCGCCGGTTTAACGGCCAGGCAAAAGACCAGTGCGGATACAGGCCAAGGCCGGTCTGATCGGTCTTGATGCGGCGTTTCGCCGCAGGCAGCTTGGTATCCTTGTCCTCCGCCCAATACCCGGTGTAAATCCACAAGCCGCAGGCCGTGCTGCCGTCATCGGCCAGCCTGGCAAAGCTGGTCAGGGGAACAGATTTGCCCACCTCGTAACCGTTGATTTCCAGGGCCACCTGATCCAGGTTGGGTTCTTCTTCACCCGGCTGGTCATAATTCCAAACCAGGTTCATGATGGGATCGGTGAATTTACCACCGCTTTGATACTCCTGCCGGATGGCCTTAAACAAGCGGTCGACAATCCACAGGTCGCTCTTGGCTTCACCCGGTGGTTCAACGGCCTTCCAGCGGAATTGGATCCAGCGTCCGCTGTTGGAAACCGTGCCATCTTTCTCATAGGAAAAGGCGGCAGGTAAAAGGAATACTTCAGTATTAATGGCTTTGGGATCCGCGCCGGGACGCTTCCAGAAAGCGGCTGTTTCGGTTTCAAACAGGTCCACCGCCACCAGCCAGTCTAAGTTTTCCAGCGCCTTTCTTTCCATGGAGGCGCTCGGCCCTCCTACGGCCGGATTCTGGCCCCAGGCAAACATCCCTTTGATCTCGCCGGCAGCCATCATTTCAAAAACGCCCATGTGGGAGCGGTTTTTACCGTCATGCTTGGGCAGCCAGTCATAGCGGAAATCGTTTTCCCGGGTGGCCTTGTCGCCGTACCAGGCCTTTAACATGCTGATAAGGAACTTAGGCTTATTGGACCAGTAACCCGTCTTGGGGGTTTCCTTTTCTATATAATCTTTTAATGCCCCATGCTGAGAAGCATATGGAACGCTAATGTATCCGGGAAGAATGTGATTCAGTATCCCCATATCAGTGGAACCCTGCACGTTGGCCTCTCCCCGTTGGGCGTTGACACCGCCTCCGGCAATGCCGATGTTGCCCAGCAGCAGTTGGAGTATGGCGGTGGTTCGCACGTTCTGGGTACCGTAGGTATGCTGGGTAATGCCCATGGCGTAGATTAGGTTACCGGCTTTATTGGGTTTGCCGGTGGAGACGTAGAGCTCGCAGACTTTCTTGAAGGTATTTTCGGATGTGCCGGTGATGCGGCACACGGTTTTGATATCGTAACGGCTGACATGCTTCTTCAGTATCTGGAATACACAGTTCGGATCCTGTAAAGTAAGGTCCTTTTGAATGGTATCTCCGTCTTTTTGATACTGCCAGCTCTGATTGTCGTAGCTTAATGTACCGTTTTTTTCCGTAGCGCCGCTAAAAAGGCCGTCTTGAAAACCAAAGGATGGGTCAATCAGATAACTGGCGTTGGTATAATAAAGTACGTATTCTTTAAAATACAGATTATTTACGAGAATATAATTAATAATGCCGTAGACGAAAGCAATGTCTGTACCGGGACGCAGCCGGACATGAATGTCCGATAAGGCAGCGGTCTTCGTAACCCTGGGGTCGGCAACAATGACCCTGGCCCCTTTTTCAGACCTGGCCCTGGCAATCCAGCGCATCACCTGAGGATGGTTTTCCGCCGGGTTGGCCCCGATAATTAGAAACACGTCGGTATTTTTATAATCAATAAAATGATTGGTCATAACGCCCCTGCCGAATGAGTTGGCCAGACCGGCCACTGTGGAAGAGTGTCAGAGGCGGGCGTGGTGCTCAATGTTTACCAGGCCTGCGGCACGCATCATTTTTTGCAAGATGTAGTTCTCCTCGTTGTCCAGGGAGGCGCTGCCAAAATGAGCGATGTCCAGGGTGCGGTTCACCGTTACACCGTGGTTATCCTTTTCTTCAAAACTTTCATCTCTTGTCTTTTTAAACCGCTGGGCTATGGTTTTTAATGTCCATTCCCAATCTTTTTCTTCCCATTTACTGCTTCCGGAGGCGCGGTAAAGGGGCTTGGTGATCCGGTTCAGGTTTGGTTCTCGGACGCCCCTTTTCGTAACCACCGTATTGGCGTCGCTGATCCCGATTCCTTTGGGGCAGAGAGTACCTTCGTTGATCGGATTGTCAGGGTCGCCTTCAACGTGAACCAGCTTGCCCTGGCTTGTGTAAAGTAAAATACCGCAACCGCAGCCACAGTAGGCGCAGACACTGGGTGTCTCTGTTAATTTCCTGATTTTTAGCGGCAGGTTACCGCCGGAAATCCTTTGGTTTTGCTCGGTGGCATTGGCGGTACCGGCACCGGCGAACAGGGTCAGACCGGCGGTACCAAGCCCTACATTTCTTAGAAAATCTCTTCTGCTAATCTTCTTCATTTAATAACGTTAAACCCCCTCAGAATACATTAGCCCCCTCCGACTATACCCAAACCCATTTATTACTTTGTTTGAGTGGTTTCCTGAGCCGGTACTACCTGCGGTTTCTTGTCTTTTTCTTCCTCTTCCAGGGCGGATGAAGTAGCCCTTCTGAATTCTCTTAACGACTTGCCCATGGCTTTCCCGACATCGGGCAGTTTGCCCGGTCCAAAAATAATGAGCACCACAACCAGGATTAAAACCAAGTGAGTCGGTTGAAAAATACCGCCGAACATAGTCCATGCTCCTTTCAGATTATTTAATCTATTTAATTGGGTTCAATTGTGGAAACAGTTTAAATAATTAAACAACTTGATCCAGCCCCCGCCTCATCCCCAATTATCACCCCCTTTATTGATTGGATACCGGATTAAAACCATATTCCGAAATAATAATACCGACCCGGCTAAAATAACATTAACTCAAAGGAGCCATAGAGAGCTACTTTTGTCATTCTATATAACAGTCCCCTGGCTCACAAGAAAATGTAAATAATGAAAATAAAATAAATAAATTAAATTAACTTAACTTAATAAAAACATTAAGAAAATCAATTACTTAAAATGCAATATCAATTAAAAAAAACACCTGAATTGGTGTTCTTTTTTTGGTATATACTAAAGCCTTGACTGATAAATTCTTGCATAAATATATCAGTTTATTCCTGCTCAGCAAGAAAGGTGCGCTTAATTCAGTTCTCTTGGCCCGCCCCTTTGAGTTTTTTCTTATAAATTTTTACCGGACGGCCTACGGATCCGTATCTCAAGTCCAGTTTAAGGTGGCCTTGATCAACCAGAAAATCCAGATATCGCATAGCCGTAACCCTTGTCACATTGATATGTTCCGAAACTTCTTCCGCTGTAAAGTAGGCGTCTTCTTGATCCATGAAAGCAACCACCTGGTTTAATGTTACCTGATTCAACCCTTTCGGCAACATACTCTGCAGGTATTTATCGGACTGAGAACCCTCATTCGGGACCGGCCCATCAGAGGAAGGAGTCGGCTCAACGGCCAGCGGTGATTCTTTATCCGGGACCGGGGATATTTCATTTTTGCCGGCAGCCTCCTGGACGTATGGCGTTAAAAGCTGCCGCCTCAAATCGGAGAAGTTTTCCACCATTTGATTAAACGCCTTGACCAATTCCCTGATCTCAGAGGGGCCGGACGCTATAACCGGGTTGACACTCTGCATGGGGTGGGCGGAGATCTCCCGGGTATCCCGGGTTAATTCCCTTAAAGGCCGGACAATTTTTAATTCAACGTAGAGCCGGATGGCCACTGAAAACAGGATAATCAGACATACGATGACAAAACTCAGGTTCTTCAATGTGCCGTAAAGCAGCTGTCGGTAAAATTCGTGGGGAGCACCCACATAAATCATTCCGATGATGTTGCTGTTGCTATCGCGGATAGGCTTATAGGCGGCCTGGTAGATCTCCCCAATAACATCAGCCTCCCCCGTATACATACCGCCGTTCTGCAGTACCACTTGTTTTACCACATCGGATGCGGCTGTGCCAATGGCTCGTTGACCGCCCACAGCCCGTACCGTTGTAGCGACCCGCTTATCTAATAGAAAAACTGTACATGTATCCCCGGTTAACCGATTAATATAGTCAACAATTTCATTATTTTCATTAATGCGTGTATTCCCCTTATACAAGATGCCATCGTCCACATACCACTGCCCGGGATATTTTAAGTCCAAAATCACCTCAAAAGTATTAAGATCGCTTTTTGCCTTTTCAACCGCAGCGACCACTGCCTTCTCCCGGATCTGCCAGACCGCAGCCGTAACAAGGACGGCGGCAAGTATGACTATAAAACAGATTAACAGTAATGTTAGCTGACGACGTATTGAATTCATCTATTTTTCCTCACATGTTATTTTATCTAATCAATTAAATAATTAAATTAATTTTACTAAATTTAATTTATTTTTATTTCAATTTTCTATAGAATTAATCCTCCTTAATAACGATGTTTTTTTGCTACCGAATAAAAGAAAACTACCTTGGTATAAGTGTTTTTTCGGTAAACGCTTTATCTATACCCCTTTTAGTCAGCCGGTCCATGTAGAGGTGGCCCTTCAATACAGAAAATAATCTTACAATTGAAGTGTGATGCTTAGGTATAACTTAGGTATAAAATGGCACGTGTTACTAGGCATGATTACTGTCTTATATGGCAAACTGTCGAACGCGCGTTACGAGCGGAATAATTTGTTATGAAAAAAGTATAAAAAGCCCCATTAACGGGGCTTTAACCAAGCTTAAAAAATTACTTAACCAATTCTTTTGGTATCTCAGGCTGGTGATACCCAAACCAAGAGGTCGGATATATCCCCATAAAAGCTACAACACTGGCCAGGCTTACAATCAAACTGTATATATGCTTTTTCATTTTCTCCCTCCTTTCATTATATTAGATAATATTATCTAACCAATTTAGCAGCCCGCGTCCGGGCATGGTTAGAGTAAAAACATGGAATAGCACAGATAGACAGATAGCCAACATAACATCATGGCCTGGTTGGTAAATAACCAAAACCATAAATAATGCAATTAATTTTAACATTGATAGTATTCTTAAAACTTTTCTTCTTTTTGCACTAATAATTGGCTTCTCCGGAACATCCACTGGTACCAACTTAATGAATACTACCAGAGCAATTAACAGTGAGGCCACGGTAATCTCAAAAGCCGGTATGTTTTGTGGTAGATATATCGCTAAGAATGCAATCGCGCTAAAGACCAGCAATGTCGTTATCAGGCACCTGTAATAAGCGGAACAATGGTATCCACCGGATGAGAGTTTTAAAATGCCGGCTGTAAAATAAGCAATTAAAAATGGCTTTAGAATACCTAATGCAAAAGGAACTAGAATAAAAGCTATTATCTTGATTAAGGCCTCGATTATTATTTCCAGTCCGTATGCTACAACAGCTTTTGAAGGGCCGCCCTTTTGATTATTTAGCTCTCCACAGATATGCTCTGCCAGTGCAATAGACCAAGTATGGATCGACATTAGAACTCCCTTTCGGTTTTTGGTATTAAAACCTTGAATTGTTTTTCATTGCTATCGTCAAAGACTAATTGACCTTGGTTCTTTATAATTGCTCTTTTTATGAGTTCCAATCCATATCCCCTGTTCTCTCCTTTAGTCGAATAACCTACCTCAAACATTTTTTCCCGTACCTCTGGTTTTATTGGCTCTCCTGAATCAGAAACAATGAAAACGTATTGAAATTTAAGCTCGTTTATTTCAAATGTAATTTGCTTTTTACCTGTACTATCTTTTACTGCGTCAATAGCATTGTCTAACAAATTTCCAAATACTACAGTAATTGATTTTGGGTCCATTTTAAAGTGAGTTAATCTACTTGTTACAACAAGTTTAAATTTAATTCCCAGGGACTCCGATTCGTCTTTCTTTTTTTGTAAGAGTGTCCGTAGATATAAATTGCTAATATTTAACATTTGGCTATTGTTACGATAGTCCTGGTTTACAAGTTTAATATAATCAATTACAGATTTATATTCATCGGCAGCTATTAGACCATGGATAGACATCAAGTGATTAATAAAATCATGTCGTTCTGAACGTAATATTTTTAAATTTTCGTTCATAGTTGTTAGTATTTTATTAAGCGTAAACATATTATTTAACCAGTAAACTGCTGCCAGTACGATAGCAAAGTTAATTAAAGCCACTATAGGAATCATTATCCCTAATAATGTTATTTGCTGGCTATGAAAGTTTACTACTCTACTTGCAAGCAAGATAGAGAAAGCCTGAATTAACAGAAATGCAGTAATTACATAAGGCATGTCCTTTTGTATAAATGACAATCTCATTTTTATTATAAAGACCTCTTTCTATATAATAATAAGCATATAGCTGCATAGATAAGAAGCTGCGGCCAGGGCAACAGAGTTCTCAATATGGGGTCTTTCCATATTTCTTGTAGATGTAGACCTAAAAGAGTTTCCATTAAATAGGTTACAGACTGTTCGATTGCTAATAACGTTCCCATACTAATTATCGTTGCTAAAAGCGCCTGCTTAAGGGATATTTTTAAAGCTATCTTAAAAAGGATGAATGCTATAAAAACCCCAATGATGGAATGGGCACCAAAAGTTAATGGTGCCATTCTTACAAAATATGATGCCAGGGCCGAAATTACAGCCGGGATTGCTATGTTTAAGTAATTAGGTCTTTGGCCAATGGCTATCATGCCAAATGTGAAGATCAAATAACTTTCCGGTATGGAATAAAATATTAAGCTTAATATAGGCATTTTGTCCATTTAATTCACCCTTTTTAAAGTATTATTCAATAAAAAAACATTTTTTCCTTTTACGGCAGACTTTAAATTAAGGTATAAGTCATATTTTTTTAGGACCTTGGTTTTAATTTCTAGCACCATAAAAAAGCACGGGAATTCAATTCCCGTGCCTTATGGTATTGTATGAGATTAATTTTCAGCAATTAATTCGTTTGTACATTTTCTTGCTGTACCCGAGGTTTTTTCATTAATGGTCGTAAGGTCCATCCATAGTCATTGTGATAGATCATCAACTTTGTCATGCCACCGTCGACGGTGATATTTTCACCGGTAATAAAACTCGCTTTATCGCTACAAAGAAATAACACCATGTTAGCAATATCAAGAGGATTTCCAACCCTGCCTGCGGGATGCTGAGAGTTGTCTGCTCCGTGAAGTTCAATACCTTGGGTTTCGATCCACCCGGGGCTTATGGAATTTACTCTTACTTTTCCCGACAGGCTAACTGCAAGCGCGTGTGTTAATGCTGAAATCCCGCCTTTGGCAGCAGTGTAACTTTCGGTGTTCGGTTGGCTCATTCTGTCTCTGCTGGACGATATCCTCAGAATCAAGCTGTTTAAATAAATCGTCCACGTTATCAAACACCGGCTGATCTCCTGACTTAATCTTAGTCTTTATATCTGTGATCTCTTCTTTTAATTCATCAAGATATTTTTTGGGATATACTACAACCGGCATGATTTGAATGACACCGTCTTTTTCAATAATCTCCAGCTTATCTCCTTCTCTTAGACCAAGTTTTGATACCAACTCTCGTGGAATAGTGATTTGAGATTTTTTACGAAGCTCAGTAATCATGTATTGCACCTCTTTATTTAATTGGATATTCCTACTTTCCTACTCAAAGTGTACCCGATTTTTATTTGAAGTGCAACATAAAAAGAGTTGGTTAGTAATTAATTCTTTTTTAAAAAAATTAATCCTACGATTTTTTAATTATAAGATTTTAAAATTTAAGCTATACTGGTGACTTACTACTCCGGCAAAGACCTTCCCACTGGCGCGATAACTGGTACTGGTACGCCAGTAATCCGTCCATCCCGGTCCTCTCGTACTAGGGACAGCTCCTCGCAAGTTTCCTGCGCTAAACCGTTTACCAGGTTAAAGATCGGCGCCTGTTATAGCACATTCATTACGGGTAATTTCTGGCGCATCTACGGGCATAACAATAACCGATTTTATACCTGCTCTAGCACCGTAAGTAGACCAGGCTGCGCCTGCATTACCATTAGTGGGCATAGCTAGCGTTTTTATACCTAGTTCTTTAGCCCGAGAAACACCAACAGTCGCACCTCTAGATTTAAAGGTGCCGGATGGAATAATCCCTTCATCCTTCAAATAGAGGTTATTTAAACCGATATCTGGACCTGCAACGTCCATCTTAATCAGAGGGGTCATGCCTTCACCCAAAGTTACCATGTTCCTTTTATCTTTTACCGGCAGCAATTCCCAGTAGCGCCACAAACTTGGCTCACGACTCTTTAAGTCCTCTTTTTTGAAATTTTTCTTAACTTTTTCCAAATCATATTTAACTACAAGGGGCCCACCACATTCACAAAGCTGTTGTACTTCTTCACTCTCATAGTGTTTGTTACATTTGGCACATTTCAAATTAGTTACAAAGCTCACTAGATTCACTCCCTGATATTTTATTTAACGAGAACTATTGCTTCAATTGCAACCAATACATTTTTTGGCAAACAAGATACCTCAACACATGCCCGGGCCGGCGCTTCATTAGTGAAGAACTCACCATAAGTTTCATTTACTTTTGCAAATTGAGACATATCTTTTACAAATACCGTAGTTTTTATAACATCGTTTAATTCTGCACCAGCTTTTTTACAAATCGCTTCTATATTAATAATGCATTGTTTAGTTTGTACCTGCACATCCTCTTCTACAACCTCCCCGGTAGCAGGGTCAATAGGTATCTGCCCGGAAATAAACATAAAATTACCAACCTTTACAGCCTGTGAGTATGGTCCAATTGCCTCAGGAGCCTGGTCCGTTTTAATTGCTTCTATCTCGTCCAGCTGCACCCGACTGGTTTGCAACCACCCGTCGGCCAGCACTTTGTTGGCAATTTCAATCTTTTTTATCCGCGCTTGAAAGTCCGCTCTGCGCATAGCCTACACCTCTTATCCATTATTTAATTATCTGGATAATACAGTTAGTTTAAACAAGTTTAAGTCTGACCCCCTTGGCCGAATACCTGCCGCTAAAATAGAAAAAGGCCGAATTTCTCCGGCCAATTAAAATTTAGCATAACCATTACAGTGATCAACATTTTTTTAATGTAATCCAAAACCCGGTTTCTGTTATTTGTTACGAGTCTCTACAATAAGCTTTTCTACGTTAGCGTTAATATCGATAATAGTCCACTCAATCTCTTTTTCCCGCTTCTTAGGAATTAATTTTGCCGGATAGTAGCCCAATTGATACGGAATTCTGGTTTCAATTGCCCCGTTAGGACATTCTTTAACACAAGCCATGCAATCCCAGCAATCTCTGTTGGCGCGGCAGAATGCTTTATTTTCATGCTCATCTATTTCCATTAAGTCCCCCGGGCAAATTTCCTCACATGCTCCACAACCTATACATTTTTCCTTATCTATTACTGGTGGCATTAATATCAACCTCCTATATTTATGCTTTTAATCTATCCCCCGAGATAATTTGTTCATAGGGGCGTGTAAACATTTCAATTTCACCTGTCTTCGGGTTATAGCGAGAGTTTACGAAGCAATCAAACTTTTCGTCATTCTTTTCCGGAAAGTCCGCTCTTGTTTGCCAACCCGGCCATCTGGTTTCTTCACGATAGGACAGGTGATGCACCAGCACTTCGGCAACATCCAATCTATCAATAATTTCATGTGCCTCCATTAGTTCGTGCAAGTCTTTGGCAACCAAATATTGCATTTGATCCTTCATCATCCGAATATGACGCAGGGCATATGCCAAACCTTCCTTATTCATGCGGAAGAATTGATGAACCCCACCTGCATACTCATCCATTAGACGCTGCAGTCTTTCTTCCATTTCCCTTGGCTTAACACCATCACCAACGGTTTGCTGCCTAAAGCCAGGGGCAAAGATTCTTTCTTTTTCTTTTTTAATCTGTTCGACGGTAACTTGCCCCAATTCAACATTAGCAGCATTTTTCGCTGCCGCCCTTGCGGCCAGCAGACCTTCTGCAGCACAACCACCTACAAACTTATTCGGAGTACCGCCGGCCACATCACCGCAGGCATATAAACCCGGCAAGGTAGTTTGTCTCTTTACATCCACCCAATAACCACTGGCAGTGTGTCCACCGACAATATACGGATCTGAACCATAAATTTCAATCGGTTCCTTGGATAGATCCTGTCCCCGCCCAGCTAAGAACAATACATAACTAGGACGTTCATTTAGGTAATCCATTTTCATGTCACGAATCTGGTCCGGAGTCATGTGGGTGGTGTCTACGTAACAGGGACCTCTTCCTTCACGCCACTCATCCATAGGCAGGTTAGCTCTAATGAACCTGGGTGCCGCGTCGCCACCCAGATGGGCGTAGCGGGTATTCAGAATTTGTTCATTTTTACAGTTAACCATTGGTGTTTTATAACCTACGGAAATTGTATCAATGGGACCGTTAAAGTCTTTAGTTCTGGTTGCGCACCAGCGCATCTCAAAAGTGGTCATTTCCGCACCGGCACGAATTCCGGCAGCGTAACCGGTACCTACGTTAAATGGGCAGTACCACAACTGGTGGTGACTGTCGTTACCATCATTTTGATAGGGCTTATATAATCCGGCGGCCCCACCGGTAGCAATAAGGGTTGATTTAGCTCTAACTATATACAACTTGCCGTCTCTGACACCAAAACCAATGGCTCCAACAACTTTTTCCCCGTCAACTAAATAGTTAGTAAATACAACCCGGTTTAGAATTTCGCAGCCTACTTCTCTTGTTTTTTCAGCCAAAATTACTTTCATTTCGGCTCCTCTAATGGTAATATCCCACTTACCCCGGGTTTTATATTCGTCACCATCTTCTTCATATTTAATGGGCATGCCCCATTCTTCCCACTCTTCAATTGGCTTGTTCAAAACTTCAGCCATACTGATGGTTAAATCTTCTCTTAGTAAACCACCTGCCTGGGAACGACTCCAACGAACAAAATCTTCAATGGTACGATCTTTTTTAATGTAGGTATTAATGGCATCCATACCACCGGCCAGGCAACCGCTGCGGTCAATATGAGCCTTTTCAATCAGGGTTACTTTTAACTCAGGGTTTACCCGCTTGGCCTCGATACCGGCAAAGCAGCCGGCATTACCTGCACCAATAATTAGAATATCTGTATCTATACGTACTTCTTCAATTTGGTTAATGTTTTTAGGCAATTTTGCTCTAGCCAAAACGATGACCTCCTTTGATTTTGGTGAAAAATTTTTAATTCATGGGCACCCAAATTGGATATCCACAGAAGGCATACCAGGGTAGCATTACAAACACCATGTAGAGAATAACCATCAATGTTAAGGGTGCACCTACTTTAACAAATTCCATAAAGCTAAATTCTTCAGTACCGTAGGCAATTAAACAAGCAGTCACTGAAATTGGTAGAATAAACGCATAGCTATCTACATTTAGTACTGCCATAGTAAATGCAACTGTGTTTAAATCCAGCATTGGTGCCATCGCCGCCACTATCGGGGCAAAAAGTGTCACCGCAGCAACATTACTGACAATGCCAAGCCGGAGAAATTGCACCACTATGCAAATGAACAGTGTAACCCCAATCCAACCCCAGGCGGGAGCTATTCCCACTAGATATGATGCTAACCAGGTGTCAACTCCCGTTTTACCAAAAGCGCTTACTAATGAAAGTGAACCGCAGAGCAGCAACCAGGTACCCCAAATGGTGTTCGATTGCACTTTCTTCCACGAGAGGTTTGTTAAGCCGGGGATGAATAATAGCATTATTACACCAAGACTTATCACTGCCATACTCAAACCATGTATTTTTTCGGTAGCCCACATTATGATCGCCAGGGAGAACGCTACCAAAACGACCCATTCTGTAAAGGACATTTTGCCAAGTGCATCTTTTTGCCGTTTTACTTCATCCATACCACCAGGCACTTCAATGTTTTTTGTTTTTAAAACCCAGTTTACCCAGAAGTAGAGAATCACCAAAATTCCGAGAAGCGGCCAGTTCATCCAAGCCCAGGTATCCCAGGTGATAATATTTTCACCCACTGCCTGGTTAATAGTTTGGGTGATAATGACATTGGACATATGGCTGTGCAGCAGTATTATGCCGGAGGCCAGCGATGCAAATCCAATACCCACCATGGTCATGGCCTTTCTGGCCCTGGCACCTTCACCTTCTTTATCAAAAAGATTGTTTAGACCGGAAACGATTGGTAAGAATACAGCCCCTCTGGCATTGGTTGCCGGAACAAGTATGGCTGTTATCAAGTGTGCTCCCATCAAACCTTTAAGCACACTACCGACCTTAGGTTTAACTTTCGAAACTATACCTAATGAAATCCGCCTATCTAAACCGGTGGTCTGCATCACCGCAGCTAAAACAAAACAGCCCAAGATTAAATAGGTAACGTTTTGCGTAAAACCACCAAAGGCTTCCGGAATCGTTGGCATAGCTCCGGTTAACATTAATAGTATTGGAATGCCGAGGCCTGAAATACTCAAGGGTAGTGCACTGGTTAACCAAATTGTTGTGACCCATCCCATAACAGCCAATGAAGCCCGCCCTTCGGCTGTAAGCCCTTCAGAAGTGGGAACCAACGCTAACACCACTGCGAAGATTAGCCAGGAAAGAATAAATCCAGGCACGGAGTACTTATTCAGCCCCGCTTCTTTAAGGTTTAAGTTAATTAGGTTTTCATTTTTTGTTTTGACAGAAACTGTACTGGTAATCGTACCATTGGCCAATTAAAATCACCCTCCCCATCAATAAATAATCTGTCCTTATGCTGACTATAATTTTAGCAATTAGGTTTAGCAGGTTACACCACAACCAAGACACTTTACTGTCATTTTTCCGGCGCCATTTTGTCCCCCTGGTAACAACCCAAATGTCACATATACGACAAAAGGCGTTTAAAAACCCATTTGCATGGATTTCTAAACGCCTTATATATAAAGATTTAACCTTTTGCTACTCAATCCAGGATTGAAGTTTTTTAAGATTCACCGCTACTATCTCTCTACCGTCAAATATTATACACCCATCCTCTTTAAAAAGGTTTATTAAGTGAGAAATTGTTTGCCGGGCGGTCCCGATCATGCAAGCCAACTCCACCTGGGTTACCTTTAAATTTACCCCGATATAGTCGCCATCTAATTCACCGGAATTTTCTGACATCCTTTTGAGTATTAATGCTAGACGGCCTTGTGCCTGATTACTGATAAAATCGTGCATAGCGTTATGAGCTTCTCGCAGCCTTTTACCCAGTAACTCGTTAATTTTAGCTGAAAACTCCGGGTTCTGTAACAACAACTTTTTAAACTCATTACCGTAAACTACTTGAATATAAACGTTATCCATGGCTTCCGCACAACATTCCCGCTCTGTACCACTGAATATTTCAGCTAGACCAATAAAATCTCCAGGGTAGCGCAGTGCCACAGCTACCTGGCGCCCGTCACTTACAGTGCGGTAAATCCTAACCCACCCACTTTTAATATAATAGACCTCATTAGTTCTCTGCCCTGATGTAAATATTATTTGTCCTTTTGGGTAATTGATTATTGAACTGATTGAGTTTAGTTTTTCTTGTTCCTTGTCTGTTAAAATAAGTTTTGACACTAATATACCCCTCTACTAGTTAATCAAAAAGCAAGTGAGAACGGTTCTTAACTTGCATTTAGAATCGTCTCTACTCAAATTCCGGTCGAACATTTGCTTTATTCTATAGAAATTCTCAGTTTCGTTTGCCATTCAATAATTAGATGCTATTTTTGCAATAATTCGACGTTATCTTTATAAATTCCTTCAATCTCTTCAGCTTGCACAACATAGTCATAAACCCAATGTCTCAATTCTAAATTATTGAGTTAACATTGCTAAAAGTTTAAAAAGGCTGCCGGATATTATGATATCTGAAAATAAGATGATCCCATAAGAGAGCAATTTCATTAGTTGCCACTCTCTCTTTCGTATTCGGTAGCGCATATGGGTATAGCGGACGCTCGAAAAGCAATTTTTTAGTTTCATATATTTAATAAGAACGTCAACCCTATGTATAGCCGCTTTAGTAAGGTCAACTGATTGACTGCGCAACAGATCGTGACTTTTAGGGAAGACCTTTCCTTTCAGTAAGATACCGAAAAAAAATCCAGATTATATTGCCAGAATTCCCGGTGTTTCTATCTGCCGGGAATTAATCTTTGAACTGTCAATCGGCGGTTAAATTAATCGAGAACTTTGATTGGTTTTTAAAAAGTGGAGATGATACAAATAAAGATGAGCTTAACAAAACATTGACAAGCCTGGTCTAAAGGGGGAGCACATGGAAGGTCAGCACTCCGTCACCCCGCTGATGATTGTTATAATTGCGGCATTTGTTACTCCAATTATTCTGCATAGGTTAAGGCTCAAAGCCATTCCCGTTGTAGTTGCCGAAATCATTGTTGGATTAATTCTGGGTGAAAGTGGCTTAAGGGTCATAGTCCAAAATAACTGGTTAGACTTACTATCAACGTTCGGGATTATATATCTGATGTTTCTTAGCGGGCTGGAAATTGATTTTGAAGCTATTCAAAATTCCAGAAAAAAGAAAACCGGCCCTAACCCGCTGCTGATTAGCATCATAAATTTTATGGCCATTCTAGGTACTTCCGTTTTGCTTGCCTTCGGCCTGAAAGCTTTGGGGTTAATAGAAGAGCCTTTATTTATGACTCTAATTATATCTACCATTTCTCTCGGAGTGATTTTGCCTGTTTTGAAAGAAAAAGATGTACTGGAAACTTCTTATGGTCAGGCAGTACTGCTAACGGCTATAATTGCTGATTTGATGACTATGATTCTGCTTGCAGTTTATATTGCTTTGCGTTCCCAGGGAGGAATGACAAAAATTGTTCTTTTGCTGCTCCTTTTTGTTGTATTTCTAGGCGCATACCATCTCATCAATACTTTCCGCTCCAAAAAGTTATTAAACATTAAGAAAGAAACAGTTTCAATTGGTACGCGGGGAGTATTCGCCCTGATTCTTTTTTTTGTTGTTCTTTCAGAAAGGGTAGGCGCTGAAAGTATCTTAGGAGCCTTTCTGGCCGGAGTTATAGTATCCTCCCTTGCTCCCAAAAAAGAGTTTCTTCACCAGCTAAATGCTTTCGGATATGGGTTCTTAATACCGATTTTTTTTGTAATGGTCGGGGCAACCATGGATTTAAGAGGTTTGGCCGCCGATCCCAACGCTTTGGTTATGCTTCCTTTGATGCTGCTGGTTTTTTATCTTTCTAAATTAATAATAGTACCAGTTTTTAAACTATGGTTTAACTGGAAGGAATCCCTCAGTTCCAGTTTCTTGCTTGCTTCAACGCTAAGCCTGGTAATTGCGGCTTCAGCTGTAGGAATGAAAATGGGTATTGTAAGCACTACCTTGAATACCACATTAGTTTTGGCAGCAGTAATAACAGTTATGGTCTCGCCGGTGATTTTTCAAAAATTTTTGCCTGCGGTGGAAGATCAAGAAGAAACGAAAGTTTCTCTGGTTGGGAGAAATACCGTCACATTGGCCCTCGCTCAGGATTTAATAAAAGACGGTTATAAGGTGACTCTTTATGGTCAAGATGATCCGAATCTCGAGGCATTGCCTCAACGTCCATACCAGATGATAACGCTCCCGGAATTTGACCTTGACGGCCTTGATAAGCATAACGCCTTTCAAAGCGATGTTGTTATTGCTTTTACGTCAGATGATGAGAGGAACTTACAGGTAGCAGCGGCAGCACAACAAAACGGCGTAAAACAGGTAATTGCCAGGGTGGAAGATCAAACCAATCGGGAACTGCCCGGTGATTCGAAAATACAGATGTTTTCAAGCTTTTTTGCCAATAGAACTTTGCTCAAAGCTCTTGTTGAATATCCTACCTTAATTAATCTGGTCAGTCATGAAGGACACCTTCAGGAGATAGAATTGGGTAACCAACAATATCACTACACGCGTCTTAGAGAAATCCCTTTTCTTGGGGATATCCTTGTCATCCGTATTTTCAGGAATAATGAGATTATTGTTCCTCATGGAGATACCGTTCTTCAATTGGGCGATCGTTTAATAGTCAGCGGCAACCCGGAGGATACCAGGCAATTAAGAAGAAAACTCAGGTAAGGTCACGCGAAGCGTTTTTTCATCGTTAAGCGAGAGTATACGCTAAAAAGATGCCTGTCCCCTTTTTCTTAAATTTTTGCATTTTCAGTAGGGCTGGGAGCATGATAGTGCTGGCCGTCCGTTTATATTGTCGAAAAAGGCTTTCCGAAGGAACTGAGCCCGCCTGATTCAAAAGGTTTAACAACGACAAGTCCTTATTGCTCCCGTACGCATTATTAAGTTACCGGGATTACCGCTGCATAAGGAAAGACATAACAACACAAAAACCACGAATAGCCCCCGCTTATACGGAGCCATATCTTCGTGATATAAATCATGGAAAGAAAAATTAATAATATTAAACGACTACTTGCCTTTATTAATTAACAACTATAATTAAATAATCTAATAATGATCATCTTTATGGTTGAATTAGCCCGTTTTGAAATAATTCTTCCATGGTTACAGCACTATTTATTACTTCTTCAGGAACGTCAATGCTGTTGCTATACTTTTGACAACAGTATTACCAGTGTTTATTTCGTTATAGCAATACCGAATGCCAACTATCTAACCCCTTACATGCTTTTGGACATCTGACATCTCACTTGAAAAATGATGTCTTACACAGTATTATCATATTAAACACTTTCATGGGGAGGATAGCTCTGTGACAACAACAGGAAGAAGTCTGGCTGAAAATGTAGCGGAAGATATTCTTGCAATGATTACCATAGATAAAAAGTTCGCTATTGGAGATAAGCTCCCCAATGAAAACGAACTTTCTGCAAAATTACAGGTCAGCCGTACCACATTACGAGAAGCAATTCGTATTTTAGTGGCTCATAATGTATTAGAAATTAAACGGGGAAAAGGAACTTACGTAAAGAATAACCAAGAGTTAAACGAGGAATTTGGCTTAAAAGGACTTTCAACGTTTAAAATTGACATTAAAGATTTATATGAAATGCGTCTGATTTTTGAGCCGCAAGCAGCCTATTATGCTGCAAAACGAGCCACAGATAAAGAAATTGAGCGTATCCTGTACTATGGCAGGCTAGAAGAAGAACAGATTTTAAAAAAGGAAGATCGAACCGAGGTTGAACAGGCATTTCATAAATCAATCGCAAAGGCAACCCATAATGAGTTTATGAACCGCCTGATTCCTATCCTTTATAAAGCCATTAACAAGGGAGTCCTTTTATCTGACACAAATGAAGAAATGGTTCAGAGAACCTTAAATGACCACCGGATGATCATGGAGTTTTTATCAAAACGAGATGCTGAAGGGGCGAAAACTGCCATGAAATTGCATATCATACATGCAATGAGAGGCTTTGGCATTATAGATAAATAAGTACTTCCTTTAAGCTGTTTTCGGATAAAAACAGCTTTCTTATATTGATGTATGATTTATACCATTGATACTAGACATCATACAATATATAATGTAGTCATACAACTATATTATAGTGAGGTGTTTGTATAATGAATAGCGATGCAGTAACCCAAAGTGCACCGCAACGCGCATTGTTTCATGCGCTGGGTTTGACAGATGAGGAAATGGAAAGGCCATTAATCGGCATTGTCAGCTCCCAAAGCGATATCGTTCCGGGACATATGAATCTGGATAAAATCGTGGAAGCGGTAAAGCTGGGTGTGGCAATGGCTGGAGGTACTCCGCTTGTCTTCCCCGCGATTGCTGTATGTGACGGCCTTGCCATGGGACATCAGGGAATGAAGTATTCACTTGTGACAAGAGAATTGATTGCCGACTCTACCGAAGCCGTGGTACTGGCCCATGCCTTTGACGCTCTGGTCATGGTTCCGAACTGTGATAAAAGCGTCCCCGGATTGTTAATGGCCGCAGCGCGATTGAATATTCCAACCATATTTATCAGCGGGGGGCCAATGCTTGCAGGTAAAGTGGATGGGCGGAAAATCAGTTTTACCAGTGTTACAGAAGCGGTTGGCGCATTCCATGCAGGAAAGATCACTAAGGAGAAATTACTGGAATTTGAAAAAAAAGCCTGCCCAACCTGCGGTTCCTGTTCAGGCATGTATACAGCCAATAGCATGAACTGCCTGACAGAAGTATTGGGAATGGCGTTGCCTGGCAATGGTACGATCCCGGCGGTTTATTCAGAACGGATTCAGCTTGCCAAGCATACAGGCATGCAGATTATGGAGCTATTCAAAAGGGATATCCGACCGAGGGATATTCTGACCGAGGATGCCTTTAAAAATGCTTTGACTATGGATATGGCCTTAGGTTGCAGTACCAACAGTATGCTGCATCTTCCAGCGATTGCTCATGAATGCGGTATTGAATTAAATCTTGACATCGCAAACGAAATTAGTGACAAAATGCCGAATCTGTGCCATTTGGCCCCTGCCGGGCATACCTACATGGAAGAGCTCAATGAAGCTGGTGGCATCTGTGCGGTAATGAATGAAATCAATAAATTAAGCTTGCTTAAAACCAATTTAATAACCTGCACAGGCAAATCTGTTGCGGAAAACATGACAGGTTGCGTCAATAAGAATACGGAGGTTATACGACCTGTCGAGAACCCTTACAGCAAAACAGGCGGAATTGCTGTATTAAAAGGAAATCTGGCTCCCGATTCCTGTGTTGTCAAGCGTTCCGCCGTTGCACCCGAAATGCTCAAACATGAAGGTCCTGCCAAAGTATTTGACTGCGAGGAAGATGCCTTGCAGGCAATTAATTCCGGCAAAATTGTAGCAGGAGATGTTGTTGTGATCCGGTATGAAGGCCCGAAGGGCGGGCCGGGCATGAGGGAAATGTTAAACCCCACCTCCGCCATTATGGGACGCGGACTGGGAGAAAGCGTCGCCCTGATTACCGACGGGCGATTTAGTGGTGCAACCAGAGGCGCTGCAATCGGTCATGTTTCTCCTGAAGCTGCAGTTGGCGGCAATATCGCTTTGATAGCGAACGGAGACATCATCCAAATCGATATTATGGCAAATAAAATCAACTTCGTCATAAGTGATACCGACCTGAAAAAGCGTAGAGAAAAGTGGATGCCAAGAAAGCCCAAAATTACAACAGGGTACCTTTCCAGGTATGCTGCATTGGTTACATCAGGGAACAGAGGCGCAATCTTGGAAACTCAAAAGCAATAATTCAAAAGCAACCGGCGAATTGCTTTAAACAGCTTTCGTTGGTTGCTTTTACATTACTTCTTTCATAGTTTTTTATAACTCTTCAACGGCCTGTTCCAATCTCTCCAGCGCTTGTTGCAGTATAATACGGGGGCAGGCCAGGTTAAACCTCTGAAAACCCTCGCCACCGGGCCCGAAGGCGTACCCGTCATCCAGTGCTAAGCGGGCCTTACTACGAATAAAATCTTGCAGCTCAAGAGTATTCATACCTAAATTTCTCATATCAACCCACGCAAGATAGGTTCCTTCCGGTTTAATCACTTTAAGCCTGGGAATTTTATTATTAATATAATCGGTAAAGAATTTGACATTAGCCCTTAAATATAGCAGTAACTGGCTAAGGTATTCATCACCATAGCGGAAGGCAGCCTCCAAAGCAGTAAATCCAAAGAAATTGCCACTGTTATAGCCGGCTCTGGACTTAATAAACTCCCTGCGCCAATGATCATTGGGAATAACAGCAAAAGAAGTGGCCAAACCAGCTAAATTAAATGTTTTACTGGCAGACATAAACGTTATGCTTTGCTGTTCAAGCTCCTGGGATATTGTAGCTGTAACCGTATGTTTAACATCACCAACCATTAATTCACCATGAATTTCATCAGATATAAGCATACAGTTATTTTTTATGCAAATTTCCCCCAAAGCAGTTAGTTCTTCCTTTGACCATACTCTCCCCACCGGGTTATGCGGACTGCATAAAATAAGCATCTTAATCCGGGGCATACGTACCGGAAATGATGTGATAGGTTTAAAAAGCTCTTCCAGTTTGTTAAAATCCATGGTATACCGCTCACCGTCAAAAGCCAAATGGTTATGCAGAACCTGGCAACCATTGTCTTTGATTGCATTAAAAAATGGATAATATACCGGTGGCTGCACTACCACCTCATCGCCGGGATAAGTAAAAGCCCTAACTGCTGAATATAATCCATTAACCACCCCGGCCGTAAACACTATCCACTCTTTTTTTATTTCCCAGCCGAAGTTTCTATCCAGCCTTTCAACTATGGCTTCATATAACGAATCTGGTGGAAAAGAATAGCCGTAGACAGGGTATTCAGCCCGTTCTTTAAGGGCCTTAACTACCGGTTCCGGACAGGGAAAATCCATATCTGCCACCCACATATTGATTAAATCATCTCTGCCAAATAGCTTAATATTGTCCCATTTCATACTATTGGTATTTTTTCTATTAATAATATCATCAAAATTATATAGCATTTTCTATCCCCACGATTTTTTGTTTTTTGTTTCTTTATGCTATAAATATTTCCCATATACATATTTAAATATGAAAATGTTATTTCTATTGCGTCGATCATTGGCGCTGAGCTATTATCCGAAACCTGAAAAAAGCAGGTGGAAAAGAACAGGCCTTGAGCTCTAAAGGGTACCATCATTATGCCATTCCGTGTTCGGGATGGGAACGGGTGTATACTCTTCAGTATGGTCACCGGGACAATTAGTGAAACATATATTTCATTCACATGATATTGCGGCGCCTAAAACCCTCTGGTTAAGCCCTAAAATCAAAACACTTCACTTAAGCTTATTTCCAGCCCCGGTAAAAGGTCCGTAGTTAAAACATCCTCCTGGTCAAATACACCGGCCCACCGCCACTCTTTTTCCCCGGCTATTAGTACTTCCACTAACCGTTGGTCCGGATCTACCATCCAGTATTCTTTTACACCGTGGATAAAATATAATTTACTTTTTTTCTTCCGATCAATACTTGCTGTGGAAGGAGATATAATTTCTACAACTAAATCCGGAGCAGCCTGGATATATAGCTCTCCCACAATATCTAATCGATCTTTGGCAATAAAAAGTACATCAGGGGCAATTACTTCAATTCCAAGATGAACATCAACTTCCTGTACCGCCTCGCCAATGGGGTTTTTTTCGAGAAAGTTTTCAAATCGTGTATATATTTTACCAGCGGTTCTTTGATGTTTATAGCTTGGTCGTGGAGCCATAATTAACTTACCCCCAATTAGTTCGTACCGGTTTCCATCGTCCAGCTTCATATAATCTTCAATGGTATAAATCTTGTCTGATAAAGTTATTGACATATCAGACCCACCCCTTTAAGTCTTTTTATCCATTATAAACTTTCTTAAAAACCTTAGTCCATGTATATAACATTAATAAACCAGGAAAAATAAAAACATTAAAACCCTTACGAGTCGATTTTTTACGGTACATATTACGGTTTTAATGTTATTCAAAACACAATTTGGTAGCATTATCGGAAAGAGGTGTATAATGACTTGGGATTTTTTCAAACTGTTTGCTGTGATGATATTATTCCAAGGAAATAAGTATACCCTTCCGCAAACTCAAGCAGTTTTTAAAGCATTGGTAGATGCAATAGTACCGGTGACTCCTGAGCTTACAGAAAAACAAGGATCTATTCAGTCATGTGGAGCATTGGATTCGCACACTGACGAATATCAAATCTGGTCACTGGATCATTTTCTTTCGCTAATTATTATTATAAAGAGCTTTAATATTCATTTAGCTGATGCAGCTGCAGAAATGCTGAATATAGCTGCAAAGCAGTTACTCTATATGGGGGGAAATAAAATACCCGTAAACTCAGCTATCCTGCCTGAGAAAGGTGCCTTTGCAGCCCTTGCACCAAGCGATCGTTTTCGGGCAATAACTCTTTTGGAACAGAAAGAAGACGATCTCGCAATCTTGCCTTTACCTTTCCGTAATTACCGGGGATTTGTATTTACCATAATAACTTCAATTACCTTTCTTGCCATAATTGGGTATTATACTGAATGGTCCGGATACGGTTCAACACGTATGGAAACGCCTGAAAAACGCCAACTAGAGCATTTCCCTACAGGTTGGAAACAGGTTGGATATCCCGGCCCTTCCAAGGGTTATCATGCTCTGAAAGGTTATTTGATTGAAAAATTCACAGAATAAAGGTGGATCCCATGACATATGCTGCCGACGTTATCATAATTGGAGCGGGTGGAGGAGGTTCTGTTGTTGCCAAAGAACTTGGTGAAAAGGGAGTAAAAGTACTATTGCTTGAAGCAGGAACATGGTATGGAAATAAAAAATGGCCCAATCCAAACCAGGAACATGGTGCCGTATGCGATTCCAATCCTGAAAACTTAAGTCATGAGATTTTAAATAGAAAATTTACAGGTTATGAAGGTGACATGAACGACTTTGTATCAGGTAAATTTCGATGGGGGCCTGCAGATAGAAATCGGTATCCCTGGTTTAGATACATTCCCCAGGGAGGTTTTGCCTGGCAGATTTCCGGCGTAGGCGGGACTACACTTAACTACCTTGGAAATTCTCCACGGGCGTTTCCGTCAGCAGTGGATGACGTTTGGCCCATTTCCTATCGGGAAATGATTCCATACTATGAGAAAGTTGAAGCAACACTTCCGGTTTCCCCCGCACCAATGACGGCAAAAGAAGAGCTATTTTTTCATGGTGCCCAAAAAGCCGGATGGTCCCTTTTAAAAACCCTTAATGTAACAAGTCCGGGTTATCGCCCCCAGCCTAATGCAATTTTACCTACGGATCTTAATATAAACGATCCGTATTTTCAATTTGAAGAAAACACTGAAGGTTGCACTCTATGCGGCAGCTGTATCAACGGATGTCACATTGGTCCCACGGTTGAAAAAATAGCCAAACGTTCAACATTGGTGAGTTATATTCCCCTTGCTCTTAAAACGGGAAATGTAATGGTTAGGCCAAACACATTTGTTATCAAGATATTAACAGAAAAAGATGAAAGTGACGGTCTTAAGGCTATAGGTGTCCAATATAGAGATACCTGGACAGGAGAAACAGGTGAACTTAGGGCAAAAGTTGTAGTTATGGCAGCAGGCGGTATAGAAACCCCCCGGCTTTGGTTAAATTCAAAACTACCAAATAATTCGTGGATTGGGAAAGGATTAACAAGCCATTGGTCTGACACCGTCTCCGGTATATTTGACGAGCAAATCTTGATGAACATATTAGGTGTTCCTAACATAAAACCATATGTCGGGCCAAATTCAGCAGCTAGATTTGATTACCCGGGAGTTGGAGCGATTCAGGGATTTGGTTCAAGTCCGGGATTATTATCTACCTTACTTTACGCATTTAGTAAAAATGGTTACAACTTTTTACGCAAAACCGATTCGGAAGAACCTTGGGATGTTAGGGGAAGAGTAGTAGGCCGGGAACTTAAAGAATTAATGATGGAATATCCAAGAACTTTAAGTGTTTTAATATTTACTGATGATGAAGTTAATAAGAAAAGTGGAATTACTCTTGATCCCGTTCTAAAGGATGAGCATGGTTCGATACCTGTAATTAAGTATTATCCAAGCAAAAGGGATAAACAAAAGAGGGATAAACTAGCTGTTATTGCAACAAATATCCTCAAGAAAGCGGGAGCTAAAAAAATTATACGTACCGATTGCTCACCTTACTTATTTGCTCATTTAGAAAGTACAATGCGTATGGGTTATGTTACCGATTCAAATTGTGAAGCTTTTCAAGTTAAAAGGTTATTTATAGCAGATAACAGCGTACTCTATAATAGCTTGGGAGGGCCAAATCCTACTCTTACAACCCAAGCTTTAGCAACACGTACAGCGGAAAAATTAACTCAAAAATATTTTTGTTGAAAAACAATTTTTAAACTCTATAAGCTGAAGGATCAAGAGGGATAATTATGTAATATTAAGATAATAATGTTTTTAAACAATATGAAATACCATTACTAAAAAACCGCTCGTAACTTCAGAAAATATACTTAATGTGGAAGTAATAGTTTGGGTAATTTTAGGAGGTGCAATAAATTGGCAACTAGCACAGAATTAAAAGAAACAATTGGTATCAGCAGGGAAATTGTTAATGATACGAGGCTTAACGCATCTGAAATTGGAGTCCTTTGGAACACTTATATGGAATCTAGTATATATAGCTGCATGTTCAAGCATTTTTTAAGCAACGTACAGGATAAGGATATTCGTTTATTATTGGAATCTGCTGTGGATGTAACAAATAAAATGGTTTCTTGGATAATAGAAACCTTCAATAAAGAAGGGCTTTCAATTCCTATTGGGTATACGACTGAAGATATTAATACAAAAGCTCCCCGTCTCTATTCAGACCCGTTTTACCTGTATTTCCTTAACCATAAAACTAAGGCGGGAATTGCTACACAAGGTTTGGCTCTAACTACCTCAGTACGTCCTGATGTAAGGGAGTTTTACACCCGTTGTTGTTCTTCAATAATAGAATTATATCAAAAAACAGTGGACTTATTGCTCTCCAAAGGGCTTTATATACGCCCTCCTTATATTACAACGCCTAAAACCACCGATTTTGTCAAGAAAAAAAATTTTCTGGCAGGGTATTTGGTGCATGAAAAAAGACCTTTACTGGCAGTGGAGATATCATCGCTTTTCCATGGAATAATCATGATCAGCTTAGGCAAAGAAGTTTTGATTGGTTTTAGACAAGTAGCGGAATCAAAAAAAGTACGCCATTATATGGACAAAGGGATAGATTTAGCAAACAGGTTTTTGAATATGTATATCCCAATTTTAAGTCAAGAGGATATCCCTGTGCCGATGAGTTGGGATACGTCTGTCACCGATTCAACAGTTTCTCCGTTTTCGGACAAATTAATGATGGCTAAATCACTTTATATGAGTGCAGTTGTAATAGCCAACTGTGGCACAGCAATATCAACAAATTTAAGACACGATTTACTTCCCGGTTATACCCGTACTATGATGGATACTGCGGATCATACTGAAGATGGCGTAAATATAATGATAGAAAACGGTTGGCTTGAAGAGCCGCCAAGAGTTATTGATAGAGAGGATTTAATTAATTCAAAACATTAAGATACTCATGTGTCACCCACCTGAAAAAAATAGATACCCTTAATTATACAGAAAAAAAGGTATAATCTCCTCACAAATGAAGGATTATACCTTTTTTACGTTAAGAGGACTTTTTCAGCAGCCTGGCGAAAAAACCGCCTTTTTATTCGGGCTAAAGCCCGGTAACCTGCGGCGGGTTCTAAATTCGTCCGATAGCGACAAGGGAAAGTTTAGTATTTAGTATAGATTTTACTTACTTATGTAAAACTATTACTATCTTTTAGTGTTATCGGCAGGTAAATTATGAAAAGATATAATAGATACGCAAAAAACATAGCAAATAAAAAAAAGAACCATTCAACACAACTGCCTTCTCAAGCCCAAAAGAGGAATATTTTTTCCACCATTGATGAAAACTTCGGATTTTTACATAGCATTCTAGGGGACGGGTTAGGTCTGGTTGAAGGAAAATATGATGTTTTAGAGGGTCAAGCACAGGTCGGAGTAGCTTATATAGAAGGTATTACTGACATAAAACTGATCAGCAATCAGGTAATTGAACCTCTTCTTAAGGGAAAGATTGATGCAAAGATCGGTTTTGATGGCATCCTTTTGCTGATGCAGTCAAAATTTATATCTATACCCAATATAAAGAGAACCGATCAAATGGAGCAGGTTGTAGATAGTCTTTTAAATGGAAACACAGTGCTTTTTATTGATCATCTGGATACTGCTCTTATTATTGGAACCCGTAAGGTAGAAAAACGCGCCATAGAAAAACCTGAAAATGAAGTTACAGTTTTTGCAAGTAAAGATTCCTTTATCGAAGACCTGGAAACAAATTGCACTATGATCATTAGAAGACTTCCAACGCCGGATTTGCACATCGAAACTTTTACTGTAGGCGTACTTTCACATACAAAAGTAAAATTGTTATGGTTTGAAGGCCTGGCAAATACAAAAGCAGTTGAGGAAGCCAGACGGCGGATTAAAAATATAGATATAGATACTGTATATGGAATAGGCGCTTTAGCCGAGCTGATCGAAGATGCTCCATGGTCTGTATTCCCCAAATACAGACAGTCTCAGCGTCCTGATATCATAGCCAAAAGCTTGATTGACGGGCAATTTGCCATATTATGCAGCAACAGTCCCTTTGCGCTTGCAGCGCCAATATCATTTTGGGATCATTTTAAAACTATGGATGATTACGTAGAAAGATCCCTTGTTTCTTCTTTTTTAAGAATGGCACGTTTTATAGCTTTTATATTATCGATCCAAATTGCCCCTGTATATCTGGCCTTCGTAGCCTATAATCATTCTATTGTACCTCCACCCCTGGCCTTGAACATAGCAAATGGAAGAGAGGGCGTACCCTTTCCGTCTGTTGTGGAGCTGCTTATCTTGACCTTTGCAATAACTCTGATCCGCGAAGCGTCAATGCGTGTTTCGGGGTCGGTAGGTTTCTTTATCGGGGTGCTGTCAGCTATAGTCATTGGAACAGCGGCTGTTGATGCAGGTTATGTAAGCGCATCTGTTATTATCGTGGCAGCTATTGCAGCAATATCATCCTTTGCCATTTCCACCACCACACTAATCTACCCGGCAAGGCTTATTAATTATTTTCTAATTCTACTGGCCGGCGGATTTGGATTGTTCGGAGTAATAAACGGCACTGTGATTATTTTCTGGCATCTGGCATCTCTGGAATCTTTTGGGGTTCCTTACCTTTATCCTTTTGTACCCTTTGACCTTGAAGGAATGAAAGATACTTTTATTCGTGCCCCATACAGCGTCTTAAAAAAACGTTGTAAAAAATTGATCAGATGCTAGCCCAAAAAAGAGAGTGATCAAATTTATGCCACAAAATATCCAGCTCACCAGGGAGCAAGTTATCTTTTTGTCTTTTCTCGGTGCTATAGGAAATATAGTATATATTCATACATGGATTGATGACTACACAGATAGAGCTGCTTGGGTCGCAGGCTTATTAGGAATTTTATTCGTAATACCTTTTGCGGTGTGGATTTTTTACTTAGGGAAGTTTCAACCGCAAAGCACGGTTTTTGATATATTAGAAAGAGGTCTGGGTAAATTTCCAAACATGGCTATTATTGTAATATTCATTCTATTAAATATTACAATTGCTGTTGCACATTTAAACATGTTTACGCAAATGATTAACGCATTCTTTTTGCGTGCTACGCCGCCCTGGATTATTATGTTGATTTTAATATTGATTTGTGTAATGTTTGCATATGGCGAAATCAAGGTCTTTGGAAGATTGGTTGAGATACTGGCTGCATTCGGTATTGTCAATTATTTTGCCGCGTTCATCTTTGCTCCTAAATTATTTCATATTGAATATGTGATTCCTGTCTTTAATACATCATTAACCGGATTTATCAAGGGAACCATATTCATGTTAGGAGGGGCGGCCGAAGTATTGCTGATTTTTATGGTCATAGTGCGTAACATACCAGACTCGGGCAAGCATTATATGTGGGTTGTCAAGGGAATAGCATTAAGTTCGATTATCTTTTCTTTTGCCATAATGATTATTATAGGGATAATGAGTCCTGAGCTTGCCAAACGGATCGCATTTGGGGGAGTTAATGCAGCCAAGCTTATCCAGGTAGGAAAATTTCTACAAGGTTTAGAAATATTCATTTTTGGGACTTACCAAATTATTGCCATTGGCAAGATTACTGTGAGCATGTATTGTGCATGGACATCTGTAAAAAAAATATTTAACAAAAAACCCTTATTACAGTTGATTATCATAGCCCTGATGATATTGATACCTTCAATCTGGCTAATGTCATATAATAAGGCATATTTTCTGGCCGTATTTTTGGCAAGTTATATTATCTTGCCCTTTTCCGTATTGACCTTACTGCTTGCTTCTGTTAGCGTTCTGATAACAAATAAAAGGGCTGGAAGTGCTACAAAATGATGAAAAGAATTCTTTTGCCGGCTTTATTACTCTTTGCCCTTGTCCTTTCAGGATGCTGGGATTACGAAGAATATGAAGATTTGGTCCAGGTTTATGCTTTAGCTATTGACTTCAACAAACAATCCCATGAAACAACAGTAACCGTGCAGTATCTACCGACGACAAAACAGGGGAAAGGCGGCGCCCAGGGAGATTCCAGATCTCAGGTGGGTACTGTCTATTCTGCAACAGATAAAACGTTGTACGAAGCATTGACAAAGATAGAGCAAGTAACTTTAAAAAGAGTGTTTTTTGGTTATTTAAAAGTTGTCATTGTTGGTGAAGATGCAGCCAAATACAACATGGTGGACATAATCGAACTTTCAGATCGCGTACCTTCCCTACGCAGCACTGCTCAGATTGTAGTTACACCAGGCAAGGCGGAGGATACATTAAGTACGTTTAACGCTTCTCACATATCATCCTCCGGTGAAGAAATCGACAATTTGCTCACTGTATCACGGGCCATAGGTTCAGCATTTCCAGTTTCAATACTGGACTTTACACAGATGCTGGCTGTTGGTGGAATAGAAGCTGTGGCACCGAGGGTAATTACGGTATCTAAAAAAACAGAACCCGAAGCTAAAGGTGGCATCCAGGGGAATACCAGGTTTGTTGAGGAACGTGAAGGGGCTCATCGAGTTGCCGGGATGGCTGTTTTTAAAGGAGATAAATTGGCGGGATGGCTAAATGATCAAGAAACTCTTGGCTATGGATGGATTACCGGAAAGAAGATTAATACTTTCAAAACCTCTGAAACATCAGACGAAACTGATACGAAAAACATATTTTATTATCATGTGAGTAAGTCAAGAAGTAAAATTAAAGTTATAATGGAAAAAAATGAGCCGTTATTTGAAGTGGATGTCAAAATAGTTGCTGATTTGAGGAAATATTATAGCACTAAAGGTTCGGAATTTTTATCTCCTGAAGAAGTAGAGCTCATAGAAAATAAATTATCAGAAAGTATACGTTCCGATATCGAGGCTGCACTAGTGAAATGTCAGGAAGAATTTAAGTCTGATATATTCGGCTTCGGATTTGCTTTGTTCAGAAAGAATCCGAAATTATGGCAAACTGAATATGCGAAAAAGTGGGATGATGTTTTTCCATATACACAAGTTTACATAAATGTTGATACAAAAGTAATTAATACAGGTACAAACATTAGAAAATTAAATTTAAAATAGGTAAAAATAAAAATGGAGGAATGAAACTTGGAAAACACTCATAATTTTTATATGCCAAATACTAATCTTGCGGGAGTTGGCGCAATAAAAGATCTGCCAAACGAGTTAATGCCCTTGAAACTCAACAAAGCATTAATTGTTACTGATAAAAATATGATAAGTTTGGGCTATGTTGAAAACGTAGAGAAAATTTTAAAAGCTTTGTTTATTTCATATGACATATTTGATGGAGTTATGCATACAAACCCCACAGTTTCTTTTGTAGAGGACGGATTAAAGTACTTCCCCAATAAACTGAATATACTTAAAAGAGACTATGATTTTCTGATCTCTATTGGCGGCGGAACAAATCATGACTGCGCAAAAGCGATAGCCACTGTTGTTACTAACGGTGGTGCAATCGAAGACTACGAAGGATGGAATAAGGTCACCAAAACTATGCTTCCAACAATATGCATTAATACTACCGGAGGATCAGGCGCTGAAGTAACAATGTTTGCGATCATAAAAGATAATACCAGAAAAGTGAAAATGACCATCGGATCACCTATGATGTTGCCTTCCATATCTGTTAATGATCCTTTATTTATGATCACCATGCCCAAAGAATTAACTGCCGGTACCGGAATCGACGTTATCACACAGGCCATTGAATCTTATATATGCACCGAAGCTTCTCCCATAACCGATGCCTTAGCACTTAAAGCTTTAAAAGTTGCTTGGAAATATCTTCCCCGAGCATATGAGAACGGTAATGATATGGAAGCACGAGAAAAGATGATGTTCGCTAATATGATGGCAGGGATGACCTTAAATAATGCCGGTCTGGGATATGTCCATGCGCTGTCCCATCAGTTAGGCGGATTCTATAATGGCTATCATGGTAATTATAATGCTAATTTGCTGCCGTATGTACTGGAGTTTAATGCCGTTTCGGTACCTGAAGAAAGGATATTCAAAATAGCTGAAGCAATGGATATACAAGCAAGAAGCAAATCTCAATGTGTTGATAAAATTATGACTGCATTAAAAAAATTATTTTCTGATCTTGAAACGCCAAGCGGTTTAAAAGAAATGGGAGTACAGGAGGACGATATTGAACAGCTCTCTCAGAATGCATTAAAAGATATAATTGTTTTAGTCAATCCACGACAGGGGACAGTTGAAGATATTATGAATATTTTTAAAGCGGCTATGTAATTTAATATTAATTTAAAACCGGTATTGAGTGGGCGAAAAATATTGAGCTAATTATAACACACACCCATCACCAATAGGACTCTGCCCCCATTTGAAGGAGACCAGGGTCTTTTGTAACAGGATATTTAATCTTGTGTAATAAGTTCCAGGCATTAGTTTATTCCGATAATCATATACTCGCGTTCGATAGCATCTGAATACATAAAAGCCGCAACAAGGTATCCCGCAAGGGCTAGCGGCTAGGTAAAAAATGGCACGTGTAACTAGGCCATTAGATATCTCGCATATGGTGCATTTTTCGGCCACATCCGGACACCTTATCGAGTTAGTCAAATCTATTTAGCCCTCAAAAGAGATTTGAGTCTTATCCCCTAAAAGAGATAAACTTAAAATAACGAGGGGGCAAACTTATACGATATTCTAGTAATGACACATTATAGCAATCGATTAAAAAGGTTTGGTAAGATGTCTTGATTAAACTTGCATCTGCACATCCGACATTGAGATGGTGCAATTTACCCATATTTATCATCCTTTTTTTGCATTTATTTCCTCCCAAACTGCTTGTTCAGCTTTCTTATTGTCAATGGTTTTTTTGGCTCGACTACATCTCTTATCTCCTTGACGCGTTATTGCCAAGCAGATCCTGATTAATCGTAATTCTCATAGTAACTCCATTTTGTTCTTCAATTTTAATTTATCAGGATTTGTATATAGTAAGGTAGTGTTAACAGAAGAATGGCCGACCTGGCTGGTTAACTCATGGATGGAAAAGCCCTTCTCAATCGCATTGGTACAGAAAAAGTGACGCAACTGGTGAGGCGTAATTTCATTTTGACCCAAATTGTGTTTTTTAAATATCCTATTTACCACTGTCCGGTCAAGCTGACCTCGCTTTTTACTAACAAACAAATAGGATGAATAGACAGCAGTTTTATAATTATCACGTTCATTGAGATATTCCTTAACAGCATTTATAATTTTACTGTTTAAAATAACAGTCCTCTGCTTTTCCCCTTTGCCATTTTTAATGAGCAGTTCCCCAAACCGCAAATTCAGATCAGCCATCTTGACCGCGAGGGCCTCGGATATACGTAGACCTGCATAGGCCAGAAGTACCACAATAGCATAGTCCCTCTTATTTTTAGCTTCCAAAATGGTTTGAATGAATCTCCGCACATCAATTTCAGCTACTTTTGTTGGTGATGCATACTCTAGCTGCACACTGACCATATCGTCTTTAGTTATTACTAAACTCTGCTGAATATTTTTAGCAATAAGATATTGGTTATATTTTGAAAGACTACTGAGTTTATGGTTAATGGTTTTAGCGTTCTGATTTCGTATATTTAATAGGAAACTTTTATACTCCAAAACATTTTGACGGTACAACTCGCTACATTCTTTGCCAAACGATTCCGCGAACCACTTTAGATATTGCCGCATATCTAAAACATATCCATTTATTGTATTTTGACTTTTACCCTGCTCTTGCAAATATTTGGCAAAGCCTTTTAGCTTATCCAAACGAATTCACCATCCAATTAGTCGCTTAAATAATTGTGTTGCATTGCAAAATCATATAAAATTAATAAATTATGTTGCATAAGGTGGGTATATTATACCGCTTTTGGGTGATTTATGCAACACAAATGATTTTGTGTTGCTTAAACCAATTAGCATCAGGCGTCTCCATAACATTTACCTTTGCGGCTCATGCTTATAACATTTTTGGTAATCCTTCAAGGCTTGCTGATAATCATGGCTGACATACTGGCTTCCACAGTCGAAGTGGTGATATAAACGTTACTCAAAAAACAAAAGATATTGTATTTTAACCCCTAATAACCAGGATAGCGCTCCCACCACTCCTGGCCATCTTGATACTCAGTCAGTAAATCATCTGCTACCTGTATCAAGACATCTTTTAATTCTAGATTTTCTTATTACATCGAAACGCTATTAACATGACAATAATGTGGTAAATTTTACATCAAAGAAAGGAAAAGGCCATTCCCTGTGGAAGTTATTACATAATTTTTGTAATTTAAACTTACCTATGCATTATCAGGCTTGGAGTCTTTTATAAGAATTTTTAAATACCAAACGTAAGTTGAAGGGAGGAAAATATGAGTAGCGATCTAACATTATTCTCTTCGCCTGAATTAAAGGATATAGTTCAAGACATGAGAGACTTACTCTCGCAGAGTCATCTAGCGTTTTTGTTGGGAGCAGGATGCAGCAAGAAGGCCGGGCTTCCGCTAATGCCCCAACTCACAGATGAAGTTCTAAGACATGACAAGATTGGTGTGGTAACTAAAAAGCTCCTCGATAAAGTTCGTGAGTTATTTTCTGGAGCAGAAAACGCTACAATCGAAGACTATATGAGTGAGATCGTTGATCTCCTATCAATTGCTGAGAGAAGATCGCGGCGTGGAGCTACGCAGTCCAAGGTCTCCGTAGGGGGGCAAGAGAAAGACGCAATTGAACTTCAGAATGCGCTTGATGAAATAAAACAAGCGGTATCATCTGCTATTGGTGATAAGGAAGTTGATGTTACAACGCATCAACAATTCGTCAGAGCAATCCATACTTCACTACAGGCGGGTAAGGCTGGTAGAGGTATCGATTACTTTATCCTCAACTATGACACATTAATTGAAGACGCGCTTGGCCTTGAACGAGTTAACTATTTCGATGGCTTTTCTGGTGCAGCAACCGGTTGGTGGGAACCGAGCACGTTTAACATTAAGCCTCACGTAAAAGTTACACGAGTGTTCAAAATTCATGGATCTATTGACTGGTGTTTGCTAGAAGGTGATACCCTACCGAGACGTATTCGCTCAGGAATCAAGACTGAATCCGCCAAAAATCATATTCTAATTTACCCCGCCGCGACAAAATATCAGGAAACACAGCGTGATCCGTTCGCTCAAATGCTTCACCATATGCGTCAAAGTCTTTGCCCTAGCGAAGGAAAGGAAAGGGTTCTGGCAATTTGCGGATACAGTTTTGGTGACCCACATATTGACCTGGAAATTGAAAACGCCTTGTACAAATCAGATGGTCGCCTCACAGTAGCGGCTTTTATGAGTACGGATGAGCCGGAAGGGAAATTAAGCAACTGGCTAGGCGATTCCGCTATTTCAGAACAGATTCGGGTTTACGCCAACAAGGGTTTTTTTCATGGTGATAAGACTCTTAAGTTGGATAATGATACCCCTTGGTGGAAATTCGAGATACTGGCAAGGCTATTGGGAGGGGAACGATGAAGGCGAAAACAAATCCAAACGAGCCAATTGTAGATGATAAAATAAATTTGACAGAAAACGATAAATAAGATTTTACACTTTTCGCCTAATTAATGTAAAAAAGCAATAAAACAGCTGGAAATTCATTTTAGATTGAAGGGGACTTTTAGCCATCCGGCAGAATTAAAAAAAAGACTACAAAAAAGCAAAAGCCCTTTTGTATAATCTGAAAAGATAAACAAAAGGGGGATTGATCATTGAAAACTGAAGAAGGTTGGGGAATGTATATTGATATTCATCGATTAAAACAACAGGGATTCAGCAAAACAAAAATTGCAAAGATGCTCGGAATCAGCAGACCCACAGTCATAAAATATCTAAAAATGAGTGCAAAAGAATTTGAGAAAGAAATGCTATCTAAGCGACAACGAACGAAAAAACCGGATATTTACCGAGAAAAAATCATAACCTGGATCCAACAAAACCCTGATATGACAGCTGCTCAGATATTCGATTGGCTGGAAGAAAGATACCAAAAGATAGCATTTAACGAAGCCACCTTACGAAATTACGTCCGTTCAATCAGGGAAGAATACGACATACCCAAAGTGCCCGTTCGTAGGCAATATGAAGCAGTCGAAGATCCTCCCCCGGGCAAGCAAATGCAAGTAGATTTTGGAGAAAAGAAAGTCATAAACACCGAAGGGAACATTGTTACACTGTACGTAATGTGTTTCGTCCTCTCCCACTCCAGGTATAAATACTGCCAATGGCAGGGCCGTCCGTTTAATACAAAAGATATCATAGAGATTCATGAAAATGCATTTGACTATTTCGGTGGATATCCCCAAGAAGCTGTGTATGATCAAGATCACCTTATACTTGTCAGTGAAAACCACGGTGAGTTAATTTATACCAGAGAATTTGCTTCGTATCTGCAAAAGCGGAAGTTTTCAGTTTACATGTGCCGTAAAGCAGATCCTGAAAGTAAAGGGCGGGTCGAAAAGGTGGTAGATTTCGTTAAAAATAATTTTGCCAGTCACAGAGTATTCCATGGAATAGACCGCTGGAACGAAGACTGCATAAAATGGCTAAAAAGGAGGGGAAATGGCAAAGTACATGCGACAACAAGAAAAATACCGGCCGAAGTATTTTTTAAAGAGAAAAAATACTTACAGCTGGTCACAGAAAAAATAAATTCCAAATCTCGTACGCTCAGTATAACGTATCAGGTTAGAAAAGACAATACCGTTCCTATTCAAGGGAACCGGTATACCGTGCCACGGGGCACATACAAGGGTCCCAACACCTATGTGGGTGTGACAAAGATCGGGAATAAACACCTTATCATTTTTGATTTAGAAACCGAAAAAGAACTGGCCAAATTCGAAATACCGGATACCAAAGGAAACCTGGTCAGAAATAACAATCACTCACGGGATAAAAGCCAAAAGATCAACACCTTAATGAAAAAAGTTGCCGAAAAGTTTTTAGATAGTCAGAAGGCACAGGCTTTTTTGGAAGAAATTCATAAAGAAAAACCCCGGTATATCCGTGATCAACTTAAGCTTATTGAAGCCTCGCTAGAATCTGCAGACCGGATTGCCATTGATAAAGCGCTGGATTTTTGTGTGAGTTATCGACTAAACAGCGCGGTGGATTTTCGGGATGCAGTCAAACACTACGCTATCCTGACCCAAGAAAAGAATACTTCACAACCCCCAATTACGGGACTGACCGAGACGGCTTCAGTCAAAATAGGGATAAAGCCCAGGATACGGGATATATCGGAATACGTCAAGATAATGAGCGAAAACCACGGAGGATAATAAGTTGGACAGTTATATAGAAAATACAATGAGTCTGTTGAAAACAGTTAACCTGCATCATGCTGCACAAGCCTTAAATGAACTAATCGAACAATCCATTGAACAATCCCAAACGCGCGAAAAATTTCTGGAACAAATACTGCTAAAAGAAATTCAAGGCCGTGAAAATAGGAAACTTGAAAAAAGGCTGAAACAAGCTTGTTTCCCGGAATATAAAACATTAGATGAATTTAACCTGGAAGAACAGCAGACACTCAGCCGGCAGCAATTTAATCAGCTCAAAGAGCTATCCTGGCTGGAAAAAGGCTTTAACCTAATATTTTTAGGGGCTCCCGGTGTCGGGAAGTCGCATATTTCGGTCGGTTTAGGAATAGAAGCCATAAACACTGGTTATAAAGTAAGATTTATAACCATGGCAGATTTAATACACACGCTAAAAACCCAAGAAATCACAACTGCATCCCGAAACAGCATCAAACGGATAGTTAGTTCTGACTTGGTTATCATTGACGATCTGATGTTTATGGCGATGGAAAAAAATGAAGCCAACCTCTTTTTTCAATTAGTGAACAAGCTCTACGGACAAACCTCTATAATAATCACGTCAAACAAAGGACCGGAAGACTGGGGAGAGCTTCTTGGGGACCCAGCCCATTACAACAGCAATATTGGACAGGCTTGTGCATAAATGCGAAATCATCAATATTCATGACAAAGACAGCTATCGCATGAAACATAGACAACGGATATTTACAAATTAAATAAAGGGAAGAAGTTTGATGAATAAACTTAAACGTGATATTCGGAGTATTATTAAAATCTTAATTAATAACAATGTAACCATAATCTATCCCACAAAGATAACTCAGCTGCTACAGTGCCCGATAGAGGCTGTAGAGGATATCCTTTGGGGGATGGTAGAAGAAGAAATACTTGAA
Organism: Desulfoscipio gibsoniae DSM 7213; assembly: GCF_000233715.2. GTDB lineage: Bacteria > Bacillota > Desulfotomaculia > Desulfotomaculales > Desulfallaceae > Sporotomaculum > Sporotomaculum gibsoniae. The sequence continues at coordinate 1,509,951 of NC_021184.1, read as the reverse complement.
CACATGCTTGAAATACATTGTGCTGACTGTGGAGAAATAATGGATTCTTTTGAATCAACCAGGTTCTTGTCAAGTGCCCCGTTTCCATGTCCTCACTGTGGAACACAAATGGAGTCAAATGATATGAATGAAACGGTAAGTGCTTTTTATCCAATAAAGCAGAACCTTGTTTAAAACATAATTATCATAAAGTTAATACTACATCGCAATTTTTTGTGACATTTTGAGTATTATGTTGTCCAAAGTGAACGACATTGCGAACCGCCGGTAACAGTACCAGACGAAGCGAGGTTAACCGGATAGCAGCGCAAATCCAGTGTCAAAGCTGCATATGCAAGCGCTGCTAATCCGGCCCGAAGCAAGTCAGTAGTGCTGTAGGCGAGTAACATAAAAAGTAGGTTTACAGCTTCCCGTTACTAACGGGAGTTCATTATGATCATATCCAATCTTGAATTTGCGAAATGGGCATAGTTTTTTAGTGAATACAGGCATACAGCAGCTTTATTTGACCGGTTAACGCACCGCTGCCACATTCTCCTTATAAATGGTGAGAGCTATCGGGTTTAAAGAAAGTATTAAAAAAAGATAGTTAAATAAGTATAAGGATAAAGATTAAGTAAGCCACGACTTAACCGGGCAGGATGAAAAATATGGGGTTAAGTCAAGGTATGAATAGCCATGGTATTTTTAGCCCTCTTGGTCAGGCTCGTTTTCCGGGCTAAATTGAAAGGAGTGGGAATGAACAGATAATACATGAAAGAGTTAGTTGATATAATCTATCCTGCAGACCGGGGTAAAAGGCAGTTTCTTGTCAGGTCGGCTTGTCGATGACGGACAGGCCACCGGCAGTTATTTAGCCTCCTGGACTAGCGGGCCGGATGCCTTAATTGGAGGCATCCTAATCAAAGGAGGAGTCTATCGGGAAATATATATAAACAACGGCTTACCCGGTACTCGTCAAATTGTGATTTAAGGCTACGAGACCTTCCAATTGACGAAAGGCTGGAAAGTTATAAAATTCTGCCGGGCACAACGAAAGACTACTTGTGCCGGGCACCTACGCGAACGTCATTTGCTATTGGCGCCGGCAAAACGGGTCTGACCAAGAGGGTATAAATAACTACATATGGCTCTGTAAATCTAACCTAGCTTTCAAAACCTGCCCTTGCTATGTTAGGTATAATTTTTGTGTCATTAGCCTCACAAAAAATCAGCTTTACAAAACATGTGTTCCCTCTCTCCCCCTAGGGGGAGAGAATTAAGAAACCCCGTTTCCATATTTGTCAGATTATAGGTGTAAAAAATTATTTATCGAAAACTGTAAAAAATTATTTGACATTCACACCAATCTCTAATCTGGAAATTGGCGCAGTGATTGAGGTTGATGGAACGCATATCATAGCCCAGTTGGATCCGAAGGTTACAGAACTCACCCGCGTTTACGGTGGGATTATCTACCCAATTGGTCAATTCGGCTCGATCATCAAGATACATTATGGTGCAAGGCTGATATTCGGTTATGTGGGGCGTCTCCGTATGAAGTCCGATTACGAACGCGAAAAGGGACTTGCCCTGGAATCAAACGAAAACGCACGCATTATCGAGGCTGACCTATTTGGTGAGGGCGAATGGGTTTTCGACAACGACAAGTGGAGGTTGGATTTTGAGCGTGGCGTGACCACCTTTCCTTTGCCCCAGCAGAAAGTTTATCTAACACCACAAGCTGAACTCGGCTTCATCTATGGCGAAGGAACCGGGCCTGTGATTCTCCTCGGTGAACACGTTGGGTCAGGCGGAACTCCTTGCTATGCCGAAATGAATGAGCTTCTTGGTAAGCACACGGCGATATTAGGATCCACAGGAGCTGGAAAATCGGGAACAGTTGCCGCACTCCTGCATGCAATTCTTGATAGAGGAAGCGACGCTGGACATCAGAATTGGCATCCTCAAATTGTCATTCTTGATCCGCATAATGAATACGGTGCAGCCTTCCCTAATCACGTTCGCCTATGTACCGATGAAGATTCGCTTGTGCTTCCATACTGGCTTTTGAATATGGAAGAAACTGTTTCCCTGTTTGTCGGTAAAACTGAAGAAGCCGCAACATCTCAGACAAACATCATAAAGAATGCGCTTCTCACTGCTCGACAAGATGGTGCCAGTAAAATTAACCTATCGTCTCAGGACATTACTGTGGATTCACCAATCCCATACGTTTTGGGAAATCTATCTGGTCTCGACGATTTTGGAAAACGAAATGGGGTTTTGGACGAAATCGGATTCGTTGGAGCAGTTAATAAACAGCGTCCCAATAACCAGAATCGCAAAGACCATGAGGGATTTAATAAGGTTCTCCGTAAAGTTGACTCTCTTTGTAGAGATGGTCGTTTAAAATTTATGATGCAAGGTTGGGATGGCACTACCGATCTTTTGCCGGAGGTTGTGAAGCAGTTCCTTGGAGACAGCAATCCTATACGAATCGTAGACCTATCTGGTGTCCCAAACGAAGTGGCAGGTACGGCAAGTTCTGCGATTGCTCGAATGCTCTTTTCCATAAAAATTTGGCAGACACGCGGTGAGCGTGAAAGTAACCCGGTTCTACTTGTTTGCGAGGAAGCGCATCGCTATGTTCCAAATCGTGGTGAAGCACTATATGAAGCCGCCCAGGATGCAATCCGACGTCTTGCCAAAGAAGGGCGCAAGTACGGCATTGGCCTAATGCTAGTTTCGCAACGACCTAGTGAGGTAGAGGCTACAGTGCTTTCCCAGTGCAATTCATGGATAGTCTTGCGCATCACGAACGACTCGGATCGTAGCCATGTCCAAGGAATACTACCAGATTCACTGGCGGGTTTGACTAAGGTGCTTTCCGGGCTTCGTCGCCGGGAAGCTATTTTTGTGGGACAGGCTGCTGTCCTACCTTCACGTATAATGATTCGTGATCTCGTTAAAGAAGGTAAACAATTGCCACGATCTCAGGATATAAATTTCGATACGGGCTGGCAAAGCAGCCCCATAACCAATGAACACCTGACAAAGGTGGGTAAGAGATGGCGTCTTCAGAAAAGGGATGTGTGATGCACCTTAGACCTGACAGCCGTATGTAATCTGATGGTACTTCACACTGCAGCTGATGCTGGGTATTACCACAACGAAAAGAAAGAAAAAGTAGGCAGAGCAAAAGTCCCTTTCGCAAGCTAAAAGTCAATTCTGTCAATCAAATCATCACAAATATCGTTGTCGAGCATACTGAACTGGATTCTAGTTGGGTAATTGATGAATTTGCATGGATGAAGGACCGGGGATAATGCCTGAAACTATCTGTCCAGAATGTGGTGTGGTAATTTGTCTTATACAGGAAAAACCGGGGATAGATAAAACAAATCTTCCATCCCCGGTTTATTTTTTAATCGTCCGAAGGCAATTCTGTTCTTTTTACCCCCAGCTACCAAGAAGTAAAAACGTAAAATTATCTAAATGACTTTATGTATTATGCATAATTACAAATATGGCACTTGATTTTTACAGAACGCCCCCTAAAATGGCATTAGATGTACTTTTTGCCATAGAACAGCCCTCGTCATCATTTAAAACACTATCCCGGAGTTCAATTAAAAATTCCGAAGGACCATTATTAAATTTTCGCCCGTACTTATTTTTTGTCCATCCAGAGTATGTTAAATGAACCTCATTCCGAGATCGGGTCAGCCCAACGTAAAACAGGCGTCTTTGTTCTCTTTTTTCTCCCTCCCCAGATCCATACCTTGGTATCAGGCCTTGGTCCATTCCCATAATCACTACAACGTCAAATTCTGAGCCCTTCGAACTGTGTAGAGTGAGAAGATTTAGGTGTTCCGGCGACCCTCCTTGCCCTGCAAACGCAGCAACTATGAAATTTTCGATTCTACCGCCCTTGGCACAAGCACCGATTAAACGTTCAAAAGCTTCTTTTTCGTCCCTCATTATTTTCTGTTGGCTGAACATTTCTTTTAAGCAGGACGATTGAAAAGCCGAGAGCCAATTATGCAACATCATCTCCGGACGTCGGTTAGCCCACAAAAACCGTATAAGTCCTCGCTTATACGTTAATAACATATCATTATCACAGTCGTTTCTGTTAAACGCAAGCCATGTCTGTATAAGGGCAGAAAGACGCGGCTTACCTTCTTTCCACCCACCGCTACACCATAACGCACAATCTTCCAGCCACCGAATTAAGGGGGTTTTTTGATAGGGGGCATTTTGATCTATCCTAATAAAGGGCAAGCCAGCTGCATTTACCTTCTCTGCTATCACGTCTCCCATGTTTTTATCTAAATATAACACAGCTATGTCACCGAGGTTGCAACGTCTTCTTTTTATAACATTGGGTATAATTTTATTGCATATTGTTTCTGCCTGGTGCTCAAGGCCCCCCGGACATTCATGAATATCAATAGTGCCTTTATGAGCCCCAGGGCGAGCATCATAACCCCTTTTTTCACCAAGCGTAATCTGAGAAGCCTTAACTATAGTCTCCCCACAACGGTAATTAAGTCTAAGCCTTACTTGTTCTATCCCTTCCATTTCAGCCAGTTTTTCAAGCAACTCCGGTTTTGCTCCCGTAAACCCGTATATTGACTGATCAGGGTCACCAACAGCAATCAGCCTGACTCCGGCCTTAAAACATAGACTAAGAACCATCCTATGAAGAGGGACTCCGAGATCCTGATATTCGTCTACAACTAGAACAGGAAATCGAGCTTTAATTAGTTTTCTTATCCATTCATGCTTTTCCACTAATTGAAGTCCCAAAAGCATCATATCATCAAAATCTATAAAACCATTTTTTCGTAATTTAGCTTCATATGCTTCAATTACCTGGGCAGCATCTTCATCGGTATTTTTCCATTCCAGGGAGTCACGGTCAAGATAAGTACGCCTGTAGCGAGCTAAACGGATTTTCCAACGCCTAAGCTCTTCATCACCCTTTTCCTGTAAAAGTGCCATTTCCATTAGACGGTCTTGTTCTTTTGGAATAGCTACGGACAGAGGTTCGGGTAATTCCAAACCAGCAATTTTTCCGTAAGGCAGGATAATATTTTTTAAACAAAAGGAATGTACTGTGCCGATAAAAATATGTGAATTCTCGACAACTCCTAACTCATCAAGCCGGCGTTTTAACTCTCTAGCACATTCTGCATTATATGTAATGCATGCAATACCACGGGGCAGGCGAATGTCCTCGTTTAAAATCCTAGCTACTTTAATTGTTATAATTTTTGTTTTACCACTCCCGGGACCGGCAAGTATTACACAATTTTTTTGAGATTCGTAAGCTTTTCTCTGGCCGGGATTCCCTCTCAAATCTTCGGCTACAACCAAGTATGTTGGTTTATTTAGAACATTTGCCGGCGACATACTTAATGGCCTCCTTAATGTACGGCGGACATATGGTTGCTTTGTAATTGGCAATTTTTGTGGCCAGACGTTGGGCAAACCGGCCTTTACCTATTGCACCTATATCTTTTAAAAACTTGGTTTCATCAAGTTTTTCAGGGGCTTCTCTCCAAACTCTTGCCCGTTCTTTGGCCGCATTATTTTCTGTTAGTTCAATTAAAGTACTGCACATACTTTTATGGCGCTTATATTTAAACAGGTCTATCTCCAACGTATAGTTGTTAAGAAAAATACCGTAATTAGGAGCCAAATCAAGTAATTTACCCTCATCTTCCGCTTTTTGGTATTCCCCTTCGTCCATAATTTCTTTTAGCAAACTTGTTACCCGGGAATGACCAAGGTATCTGCCATCTGATTGTGGGTCAAGGTCGGTTAACACGGCAAAGGGTATTCTCAAGCCGCTTTCCCCAAGTAATTTAACGTAGGGGGCAAAATTGGTGCCGGATACTGAGCAAACCGTTATCCCCAGTTCGTCAAAGTTATAGCCAAGACGTTTACCCAAAACTGGAACAAGATATTCTTCCGCATCTCCCTCAACAAGAATTACACCTTTAGCAAAAAGCATTTCACCTCGTGTTACATCAATATAGCGTTCAAGATCTGCTATTTCCTTCTCGTCAAGGATTACTTGAGTAGTAGATACTGCCTCTGTAGTATTTTCGGATGATGACCGGCGAAGGAGGATAATTGAATGCAGTGGGGATACACTAACAATGTGAGGTGAATGGGTAGTTAAGAGTATGGTTTGGTGTTTGTGCTTGATTTCAGAGCGACCGTCCTCTCCTTCTCGGTGGCTTCGAGGTCTCAAAAAATCGCGGTAAACAAGCCTTTGTAAGTGGGGGTGCAAATGGGCCTCGGGCTCCTCAATGCCAAGGAATGTATGATCCCTACTTCCCTGTTCAACGAGTTGTTCCAGTTCCAGTGACTTAAGAGCTAGGTAAAGCAAATTTGACGAACCAAGACTAGCCTCACCGACGCCCCTTTTCCCTCCATCAATAAAAAGGCGTATTTCCCTTATAAGTCTATAAGGATCCGTTGCAGTAAAACCAAGTATGGTGTTTAAACTGTTGAACTTACCAACCATATCTGAAAGTCTATTATTTATTTGTTCTGCCAACTCACTGATTTCATTATTCTTCAGTAATTCTGCTGAAGCATCAGCCACTTCCGAGGCAATGTTATTAAGTTCTTCACGGTCTATTTCCCTGGCCGCCTCATCCAGTAAAGGTCTTAAAGGTGAACGTCTCCAGCTTGACAGATCTCCCTCAGCGTCACGGAGAGCAGAAAGAACATTTACTGGAATCCTACGCCTGACATCGTAACCAACCCTGTTTTCAGCTCGATCGCCGCCATAAATAATAAATTCATAATCTGCGTCAGAGCTTGGCGAACCTGAAAGTGTCGCTAAAGGCTGAAATACATAGGTAAAACGTGCAGTCATAGGTTCCGGGTCTACGAGGTGCTCCGCCAATATAGCCATTAAATCTTCATTATCTTCAAAGTCTACCAGGTCAATTGATATGCTAATCATAGCAGTTTTTTTCAAAGGACGAGGAAGGCCATCCCAAAAATCCGATTCCTGCAGATGACGTGCAGTATCAGGCAACGATGGGTCAAGAACTAACCGCAATGCATATAAGAAATTGCTTTTACCGATGGTATTTTCTCCAACAATAACTGCATGTTCTCCAAGTGTAACGTCAAGATTTTTAAAATTACGGAAATTCTTTATTTGAACCCGGTTGATTTTAATTTTTTCTCACATCCTTTAAAATATAAGCAATTTCTTTTATTTTTGTACGAACAAAAACTACCTATTCTTACCTGTGTTACCCGTTATAAGCGATAATAATAAGAGCAATTCATTATTATATATGGTCATGTTCATATTATCTTAAATCTCGAATGGCTTATTATTTTGCATCACTTTCACCTGACCCAACCCAAAACCGCCTATTTAACCCTTTAATAATAGCTGTCCACTTCTCCCCTTCTGAGACCTGATCCCGTGCATGATTAAGTTTCCACAGTTGTACATCCAGCACGTCAGCGTTATGCAATAAAACCGCTTCCAATGTGCACGGTTCAACAGGACTGCCCCATTCCAATTTGCCGTGATGAGATGCGATCAAGTGAAGTAGGTGATTTAGCTTTTTAGTTGATATATCCGGGCAGTTGGGTGCATGACTTTTTATAAGCATCATACCCTGAGTAATATGCCCAAGCAACTGGCCGGTATCAGTCATGGTCATAACACAACCTGACCAATCATAATCAAAGATTTTTGCAACGTCGTGAAGAATGGCTCCAGTCAACAGTATGTCCTTATCTGTTCCGGGCGTGGCCAAGCGTAGACACTGGTCGGCTACACCACAGGTGTGTTCAATTAGCCCACCAATATAAGCATGATGGTGACTTATCGCAGCAGGGGCTTCAATAAATTTATTATAGTACTTAGAAAAAATTGACCTTATCATTTGGGCAAGGCCAATATCTTTCACTTGCAGGATATAGTTTTCCAACTGCCTCATAAGGATATTAGTGTCATATGGGCATACCGGAAGAAAATCACGTGGATTATATTCCTCCTGGCTGACCTGACGCCACTCAGATATATTAAGTTGATTCTCACCCCTAAATTGGGTTAGATTAGCAGATACAAATATGACCGAATTTTCAGTTGGAGCTTGTCCAGAGTGATCCCAAACCCGGGCTACAATTTCGGTGTCACCATCAGTCAGGCGTAAGTCGAGATAATCTTTTGGTGGGTTTTGATTTGTTTGGCGAATATTACATAGCTTAACGGCAAGGTAACCACTAAACAATTGTCCAATTGAATAATCTTTTAGCTTCAATTTTCACTCTCCTGTAACATCTCCACATGGTTAAGGGTTTACAATTTTTAATCTATTGGGACACATCGTATTCCAAATCTTTTGCAGCTAGTGGAGTTAGTAAAGTAGTAAGAGCACCTAAAGAGGAATGGGTTGCTTATAAAAGTGTGCCACGGGGCTATTGAGAGAAATAAAACCCGTTTCAACACGTCCTAGATTAAAACGTATTGCAAACACTAGCGGCGGTGCTATGTTATTTAGCCCCAATTTTCTCTAAAAAATCATCGTAGTTTCTCGCCTGCTTAAATTCTACGTCATCAGCAACTGCTTTAAAATGAAGCTTTCCACATTTTATCTTTGTTTTTTCGACTCCGCTTAGATCCTTTTCGTCCTTGTCGATCTTTGTTTCAACAATGAAGAATAGTCTGGCGATACCTTCGCTTCCCTTGCGAATTACTGCCCAGTCAGGGGAATATGCTCCGTAGGGTGTATCTATGACAAATCCGCCTTTTTTGAGTTTGGTATAAAGAAGTACCTCCTCGTCAGACTCAAGCCTCTTAGCAAACTCCAGTTCACCTTTGCTATCAAACTTATAATACATATTAACTGCCCTACGATTGTTAGCATTAGTTTTAAAGACGAGATTTGATACATCATCAAGCATTGCCCTGTCAATCTGTTCTGTTTCAAATATGGTTGATTCTTCAAAAACATAACCATCAATAACTTCATATTTAATATCGCCGTCAGCCATAAATTCTGTATGTTTGGCTTTTATTCCTTGAGTCACCTGGTCAAGGATATCCTGGTTTTGAAGCAAATTCTTTTTCTCGAGACCTGAAATAATCTTATAAATAGCCAGGCGGGGCAGCATGGTGTGGTACATGATGTAATTGATAATCTCGAATTCACTCTTCCGGGTATCCATACCCTCCAGTTCTTCAAACATTTTTTGTGCCGAGGCCTCAGACATTTTGAACTTCCTTAATTCGTCAAAATCGGCTTTACCCGACTCAATTACATACTCATGCTTAATGTTCCTGTATTTGAGTTTTTCATTTAGCTCAAGAACACACGCTTTTATAAATGCAGCACTATCAATATTCACTTGGTACATAGTACGTTTGGACATTCTTGCGCTTAATTCTTTTAAGAGTTTTTTAAAGTATTCTTCCGAAATATAGCTGTTCTTACCGTTTACAACAGGTTCTTCATCCCCATTTTTAATTGGGATTTTCTTGGTGCCTTTCTTGCGCATGGCATCTATAAACTTTGCTTTAATCATCTTACTGTGCTCTTGAAGCGTCTCATTGTTAAAGTTGATGTTCTCGATTTGCTTGGCTTCTTTCGTCAAGAGGCCTTCTTTATTGGTTATCTTACATTGAATTAGCTCATTTCTAAAGACTTCAGCAACCTCCATCACCTTATTCTCTGGAACCCCGGCTTCTGTGAGGGTGCTATAAATTACGTCAATCGTAACTTCATCTTTATTAAATCCCGAATGATCATTAAAGTCCTGCTGCAGCGCCGCCGCAAAATGGTCATAATGATCATTGGCGACAATGGTCAATTCGGCAACTTCACTGTCTTTAATCCGGTTCCCGTTAATATCAACAGGAAGGCGTAAGCCTCTACCGATCTCTTGTTTTTTAGCAATGTCGGAACCGCTTTTCTTCAGGGTACACATTGTAAATACATTGGGGTTATCCCAACCTTCACGAAGGGCGGAATGAGAGAAGATAAAGGTCAATGGTTCATCAAAGGAGATCAGTTCGTCCTTTTTCTCCAATATCAGTTCAATTCCCCTATCTATATCCTCTTGTGATTTGGCTTTGAGCTTCTGTTCATCCATAATGCTATCCCAGTTTTCAATCTCAACGGCTTTTTTATGCTTGTCTATAGCAAAATAACCCTCGCGCACTTTTTGAACATCCTGGTATTGTTTAAATAGTTCCGGATATTCATTAAATACTTTATTCCATTTGGGATCAGCAATAATTTTAGTGTACTCCTCATCGAAAATCTTTAAATATTCTCCACGTCCATCGGCAGCCCCGCTATCCCGGTATTTATTTACAGCATTGATAAAGAAAAGGGTTAATACCTTAATTTTATAGCCTTTTTTGAGTATATTATATTGTTTCTCCAGGTGGTTTTTAATGGCAAGTCTAATCTGGATTCTTATTGTTTCTTCTTCCCCAAAATTAATATTGCTTTCGCCAACCGTTAGTTCCAGTATTTCATCCCAATTACTGATTTTAAGTTTTTTCAGTTTATGCGGATCTTCCTGCACAATCATATTTTTGTATTGCCCAAGATTACCTGAGCATTCATATAGGGAATCACCGCCACGAACTTTAAACTGCCGTAAACGGATAACCCCACCCTGCTCTACGTGGAAAATCTCGATCCTGGCATACAAGTCCCTGGTAAATTCTACATAGCGGACATAAGGGTAGTCCTTGGGTATGGTGCCATGAACAGTTTTCACTTCGATCTTTTTAACCAAATCATTTTGGTAAGCATCATAAGAATCCAACTTATACACCTGGTTAAATAGCCGTTTATGTGTTGCCGAATAACGCAGTATAAATAGCGGTTTGATCATTTCAATGGCTTCCAGCGATGCACTTTTTTTCTTGGCCGATCCTTCAATCTTTTGCGGTTCGTCGATAATTACGATAGGGCTAATATATTTAATATCCTCCCAGAGAATTTGCCCGTATTCATCCGATTGACGAATTTTGTTCGTGTCTTTGTTAAAAGCCTGAATATTCATGACCACAATACTTAAATCTCTGGTTTCTACGAAACTGCTGCTGATCTTTTTGGGGGTGCTTGAATCATACACAAAAGCGTGATTCTTAATATCAAGTCCATCATAAAGAGACTTGAAATGCTCTTGTAACATATCAATGCTTTTTTCTACACCTTTTCTGATTGCAATACTGGGCACAACTATCATAAACTTTATAAAGCCATAAATCTTATTTAGTTCAAGGATGGTACGCAAATACACATAAGTTTTCCCTGTACCTGTTTCCATTTCAATGGTAAAATTTCTATCCTTCAGTTCATTATCCAGCATGAGCTTATTCTTAAGTTGAACATCACGCAAGTTGTTTAAGAGCCTAGCTTCCTTTATAATTTGGGGGTTGCGAACAGGATCACCTTCATGGAGCATTTTAATCCGATGTATATTCCGGTAGATTGTCCCCTCATCCTGACGGCTAACCCCTTTAAAAAGGTCGACAACCGAGTTAATTGCTTTCTCTTGATAATCCAGTTTATCATCAAATTGAAAAGTAATCCGATTTGACATAGCTTCACCCCCCCTTAAATAAACTCAACTCTGTAGGCTTTCTTCTCAATCCCACTGTTCTTTTTCATCTGGGCTTCAAGTCGCAGCATACTGTTGGTTTTGAGGGAGATATTATCTTCAAAGGCACTATCACGGAAGATAACCTTTGTAGGCATTGGTTCAATGGCCGCAATTTTATCAATAATGGTTTCTGTGACGTTCTCTTCTAGACATACGACAACCGTATCGGCAAAAATGTAGGTTCGTTCTCCGATTGAAGATAGCTTCTCGACATTTGTTGAAAGGGGGATATCTCTATGCCTTAACAGGATCTCATAAACTACATCAATATCGGTATAGCCTGGGTTAAAATCTAGTTTGTCTTTTTCTGACATGGTCTGATCATAATCAAATATATCAGACTTTATGGCTTCGCTAAACCAGCGGATGTTTGTATCAGCCGTTCTAAACACTTTGAAGCCTACATCAAGGTTTTCTATGCTTTCTTTATCTACTTTATCTTTGTTTTCTTTTTTTATTTTTTCACCAGCCTTGCGAATGCGTTCTTTTCCAATTTCAGATATGTTTTTAAAACCACCTTTAAACGCTTCGCTTTTTTCTTCACATGGTTCAGGAAGTTGTACCATGATAAACTTGCGGTTACCACCATCTTTAGCATTTAATTGCATAACGGCATGAGCTGTGGTTGCCGAACCAGCGAAAAAGTCAAGAATTATATCATTATCTTCCATGCCAATGCTGATAAATCTCTCAATCAACTCAATCGGTTTTGGAAATGGAAATAACTTCTTTCCAAAAATCTTTTCAACTTCTGCAGTTCCTCTTCTACTGGAAACCTCCTTGTCAATTTGCAGGGAACGTATAACCTTTCCTGTAAGCCTCGTTTTTTGTACTATTCTAAATTCACCTTCTGCTGTTTTATAACCAACGATTTCACGATTCAGCTCCGGGATAGCTTTAATTTTACTCCATCTCCAAACATGCTGAATATTGTCTTTTTTTGAAACAACAGGATAGACATCAACCCAACCATCTTTTTTTTCAAGGCCTATTTCATAAAAACCATTATCATCCTTGTTAAAAGGATTTAAATAAAATGGATAAAACAAATTTGGTCTAGTTTTAGGATTGAAAGCGACATTGCCATGATAAAGAGGGTAGAGATTAAAAGGCCCTATTTCATCAACGTATTTAAAATTCTTATTTTCATCAGGTAGCTGTTGTGTTGTAGTTTCCTGCATATTTTTAGCATAAAAAAGAGCATAATCATGCATCTTGGCTATGTGACCATAATCAATTGCACTTGGAGAAGAATTAATAATAAATAAGCCTATAAAATTCTCCTGTCCAAAAATTTCATCACATAATTTTCTTAAATTGTTTACTTCATTATCATCAGTACTTATAAAAATAACTCCATCTTCCCTTAGTAAATCTTTTGCAACTTTTAACCTTGGATACATCATTGAAAGCCAATTAGAGTGATACCTACCATTACTCTTTTGGTTAACTATCAGTCTATCCCCAGCTTGATTTAAGTCACCTTCTAAAACAGCATTTTCCTCTTGGCTAATTGAAAAATTGTCCTTATATATAAAATCATTACCTGTATTATATGGAGGATCAATATATATCATCTTAATTTTGCTATAGTAGCTATTCCGAAATAGGACTTGCTGAACCAAACAAAAACCCAATAAAATCAAGGATTTAGGAGCATATTTGTCGAAATAAGATGCATGGAAAATGCGGTAAAGATTGCAAAAACCGTGCACCTGGAGGCAAAAAATATGTTCCGTAAAGTGGAAAACCAATATTATCTTGAAGAATTTATATTGCCTTTTGAAGGCAAATTAAGAGCTGATAACCGCTGGGTAAAACTAGCTAAAATTATCCCCTGGGAAAGCATCGAAGAACGCTATGCCAATCTTTTTCCCAGCAACCGTGGACAGTTGGCTAAACCCGTCAGAATGGCCCTTGGTGCCTTAATCATTAAAGAGAAATGTGGCTATAGTGACCGTGAAACAGTGGAGCAGATCACTGAGAATCCGTACTTACAATACTTCATCGGTCTAAGGGAATACCATGATCGGCCACCATTTGATTCTTCACTAATGGTCCACTTTCGTAAGCGTTTTGGCTCTGAAACCCTAAAAGATATCAACGAAGAAATCTGTCGTGCCGCCAAGAAAGCGGAAGAGCAAAAGAAGGACGATGACAACAAGCCTAAACCACCTTCAGGTGGCAAAAAAACGCACGCGAAAGAACCAAATAGCCCAAAAAGCAAAGCCTCTTCTTTTGAGGTATATCCGGCAAACAAAGGCAAACTCATCTTGGATGCCACCTGCGCCCCGGCAGACATACGCTACCCCACTGACTTATCCTTGCTTAACGAAGCTAGGGAGAAGTTGGATAACATTATCGATCTCGTGCACAAGACTCTTGGTAAGCCAGGTAGAAGACCACGTACTTATCGTCAAATAGCTCGTAAAGCCTACCTTAACATTGTTCACAACAGAAAGCCTGGTAAAAAAGCTATCCGAAAAGCCATCGGCAAGCAGCTGCGCTATGTGAGGCGCAACCTAAGTGCTGTAGACCGCCTACTAGCTATGGCCGGTGATAGTCATGGTCTGAGTCAGAAACAACAGGATACATTGCGCACCATACGTATGGTCTATGAACAACAACTCCATATGTATACCTACCGCAAACACAAGATAAATGATCGCATTGTAAGCATCAGCCAGCCGCATGTGCGTCCCATTGTCCGAGGTAAGGCCACGGCTGATGTCGAGTTCGGCGCGAAAGTCGCTATCAGTATGGTAGATGGCTACGCCTTCGTGGAAACGCTGAGTTGGGATGCCTTCAATGAAGGAGTAACCTTGCAAGAATCGGTGGAATATTACCGCCAAAAGTACGGGTACTACCCTGAAGCCGTTCAGGCAGACAAAATATACCGGAATAGGGAAAACCTGCGCTTCTGCGATAGATATAACATACGGCTCAGTGGACCACGGCTAGGAAGACCACTGATTGATAAAGTACTACAGAGAGAACAGAGACGCATAGAACGGCAAGATGCCAGCGAACGCAATGCTGTAGAAGCGAAATTCGGAGAAGGCAAGCGTCGCTATGGATTGGCACGTATTATGGCACGTCTAAAAGAGACCGCCGAAAGCGTGATCTGCCTGCAGTTCCTAGTAATGAATTTGGAACGTAGGCTCCGTGTTCTTTTGTTCTTTTTTATGCGGCGTCTGTTTCGGTATAATCTGGGTTTTCAAGAACCGTTATTATACTGTTTTAATTAAAATAAGTTCGGTTCAGCAAGCCCGAAATAGCTTCAAAACTTCAAGATTATCCCCCTCGATATATAGATTCTCGGTAATATCTGCACTTTTACTATCCTCCGGAACATATTTAAGCGTCCTACCTACAACATCTGCAGTAGTAAGACGTTTGGCATCCTCTTTCCCAGCCCACCCAAGCTCATAGCGTTCAGATAATTTATCACTAACCGTTTCGAATTCGCCCAATTCATTTTTTAAAGCCTCAAAATCGACTTGTCCATCTTTAACAACGGACGGAAATAAGTCGGCCAGCTTTTTTACATTTTCACTTACCGGGTCAAATATCCCCTTTTGTATTTTCTTGAACTCCATTACCTTCATCCTCCTAAACGCACTCAATATATTTGGCAAACTCACTATACAGCCGTTTTAATTCCCCATTTATCTGTGCGTTTTGGGCCACTGTCCTGGCAGACTTTTGTTCTTTTTTTAACTGTGCTACCCTCTTTAGCTGAGAATAGAGTTTTAACATATCAGGGCGATTATACCACACCCTGGAGACAAGTAATTGTCTTACCCCGGACCATAAATTTAAATTAGATGTGATATAAGTTTTGATCATCATTTCAAGGTAAAAATCCAGTTTGTTGCCTCTGTTTTGAATTCTGTCAAATTCTATGTATTCATGTATCAAGGTATTTATTTCATCTCTAAACTGCATTGATGCAGGTGCAGAATACACCGTATCTTCTATGACTATCTGGGTTCTGTCTTGCAGGTTTAAGCGTTTATGACAAAAGCAATAGATTTCATGATTGGTATAATCATAAAACCGAATTAGGCATAAGGGCTTAACAAGCCTTTGTATAATATTGCCAATGAAAATCGCATTTTTGAGCACCGTTAACTGCACACTGAAAAACAAGATGACCTGGCAGTCATACTCTTCATTTACCAGAGAGGGAATATCCTCGCCGGCGATTTGATAAGAAAGCTGCACTGCTTCCACAACTTCCCTGAATCGTTTTTTCTCTTTTGGTGTCAAGTCAGCAGAGATAAAGGTTTTCAGCGCAAATTCCTTGTTTATTTCGTATTTGCCTGGTATGGATAGCATCGTAATCCCCCTATTCCACAACCAGGAAAGATATCAGCTCAAAATCATCAGTGCTGGAATTGGCAAAGTCGTTATTATAACCGCCAAAATCAAATATCGATTGTTCTGCTTTTTTATCTTCATCTCCCTGAATGACCGCTATCGCTTTATTCAGCAGCTGGGAATAAAAAGACATATCATCGGCATTCTTGGTCTTCTTATTAAACTTCTTAACCAATTGCGGGTCAGGGTTTGACTTGCCATACGCAATTTTTCTGAATTCCTTAAGAGCTTCACGGGCATTCGCATTACCATAATAAATCTCACCCTTATTACTGATATACATAACGTAATAGGGGTAAAGTGAGCTTTCGCTGGCCGGTTTGGCATCTTCATTCTGGTGCTTGAAACAGAATAAGCAGCCTTTCTTTTCCCCACCGGCAACCGAGTGAACACCCCGGGGAATTCGCATAATTTCAGGGTTTTCCTTGATATATGAGGATAGCTCATATATATAATCGTTCATATTTAGGTCTGTCAGAGAGATATTATCATTTAACTCTTCAATTTCTACAACCTCATTTTGCAGGCGTTCAAGCTGCTTTTTACGAAACATAAAATCGTTCATCTCGGGTGAAAGGAAATCTTCCTCACCGGTTGCCGTTAGATTGACAGCTGTCATTTTGCCTTTGACTCTCTGTTCCAGCTGTAAATAGTCGTTAAGTGCCAAATTGGGGAAAAAGTTAATCATGGCAATCCGTTCATTTTTACTACCTATACGATCAATTCGACCAAACCGCTGGATAAGGACAACTGGATTCCATTGGATGTCATAGTTGATCACGGTATCGCAATCCTGTAAGTTTTGTCCCTCTGAAATACAGTCTGTGGCAATCACGACATCAATCTGCTCCTGTCTGGGAAGCTCTTCGCCAATTTTAGAAAGCGGTGAAAAATGCCGCAGTATGGTATTATATTCACACCTTACATTCTTCATAGTGGTTCTGGGCTCACCCGACCCGGTTATACATGCTATGTTTATCCCATTCTGGGCCAGCTCTTTGCCAATGCAGTCGTATAAGTAATTCGCTGTATCGGTAAACGCTGAGAAAATTAGCATTTTACGATTTCCCGCATTGTAAGGGGCCCGGGTGATCTTCTCGATGATAATATCTTCTAACTTCTTTAGTTTGGCATCTCTTTTCCCGTCAAGTACCTCCAAAACATTCTTGTATAAGGTATCTAAAATTTCCTTATCGTAATATAAATCTTCTAAAAAATCGCCGGCGATCAGATGTTCCACTTTAATTTCATATTTATAATCCAACGTCGTATCGTCTTCAATGTATTCCTCCCCTTCAAGTTCAACTTCCCCTGATTTACACTGTGAAATTGTATTGATATAACTATCTATCCGGTCAATAAGCCTACGAATGGTTTCTTTGAAAGCAAAAACTGAGCTTTCCAGACGTTTAAATAAATTAAAGCGATGCAGGCGAGCGGCAATCAGTTCACGATTTTCGTGATAAAATACCACCCTGTCACCATAGATAGTCTGGAATTTTTTGCGGTAATATTCCTTATACTCCGACTTAATGTATTTCATTGGAGAGTATACGGCCAGTTTTAAGGACTCCAATATCTCATTGGTTTCATCAAATTTTAGTAGTCGTTCTTCGGTATCTATTTCAGGATAATACGTCTCAGGAGGCAACTTTTCCGGGAATTTACTAAAGTTGCTATTACCATAGTAACCTGTGATATGCTTCCTGCTGCGCGAAATCGTCAGCATCTCCAGGAGCTTATAAAAATCGGCGGGAAGCTTGTCCAAAAGATCATTCTTATTGCGTTCTTCGGTGCCCACCCAAGCATTGATTTCCTTTTGTGCCCTTCTCAACAAGCTTGAAATACTGGGTATATTTACTTCTTCAAAGGCAAAATCCCGATCGACCGTAATTATACTGATTTGATTTTTTAGATCCGTTAAGGAATTATTAACGGGCGTCGCCGATAACATCAAGACCTTGGTACCATGTCCTTTTTTAATAATATCGTCCATCAATTTTGTGTAACGACTCATATGATCCAGATCTTCGTTACGGTTGCGGAAGTTATGGGACTCGTCAATAACTACCAAGTCAAAGTTGCTCCAATTTACCCGGGACAAGTCAATCCCGCTTCGAGAGTACCCCTTTGTCCTGGTCAAATCCGTATGGCAGAGAATTTTATAATTAAAATTATCCTTAACAAAAGCATTATCGACATAAGGGTTTTTAAAGGAATCCCAATTGTCATAGAGCTTGGCAGGACATAGAACCAATACATTATCTTCCCGAAGTTCGAAGTATTTGATAACACCTAACGCTTCAAATGTTTTCCCCAAGCCTACGCTATCGGCAATGATACAACCATTATACTTATTGATTTTCTGGATGGCGGAAGCGACAGCGTCCTTCTGAAAGTCATACAGGCTATTCCAAATTACCGACTTTTTAAAGCCAGTTTTATCCTTCTCGAAGCGTTCCACACCGCTATCCAACTGACTGCCAAAAATCTCTTTTAAGGTAAAGTAATAAATAAATTCAGGGGAATAGTCTTTATACACATAACTTAGGCTTTCCAGCAATTGTTCTTTGAAATCCTCTGTATAATCGTTATTGTTCCAGATAATGTTAAACAACCGCTTGAAATGTTCAAGCTGTACTTTCTCGGTCACAGGAGAATTAAAATGAATTGGTGCCAATTCGCCCCGTTTGGTCTTTCTTGATATTTCGAGTGATGAAGTCCCTTGGATCGCAATCTCATCATCAATCATTATGATATTGCCGGTAACCTTGTCCGATTCTTTTACTTTCCTTACATTGACATGCTGCTTGATAAAATCATGCATGGATTTGGCTCTGGAAAAATGTTTTAGCTTGTTTTTCTGAACAATATCGTAGGAATTGAATAAGAGGTCAGTAGTCGAATTGTTTTCAATCTCAAATTCGCGGGGGAGTTCATGCCCGGTGGGGACATACGCCATATTGCGAATAATAAAGTTGATGCGTTTGACATTCTTGAGGCTTTTGGAAAGTTCTCCAAACACGGACAAAGTTAATTTATCGTTAATGATATCGATATTTCTGTCGTTTTTTTCTTTTAAAACTTCGTTAATTTTGGCAATAAGCTGTTCATTAGAGCTTATGACCTCATTCATACCTTGTTCCTCCCGACCCCATTCCAAATCTTTTTATATCTCAGCGTTCGCCTGTCAACTGGTTTTTCTGCATTTTTAAGTATAGCCCACATATTTCCCAGTCTTTGTGCACCTTCAATTCTATCTTGAACACATAATATATGTACCCGTCTCCTCGTGATACCCCACCTATCGACATCTTCTCGAGCTGTAATATAGTCCACCGTACTTATTTCTTAGACCAAAAGACAGTTACATACAAAAATCTATCCCTTCTTTTACTGCCACCGGCACATAGCGATTAGGCAGCGCTTTAATTGCTTCATCATACTAACATCGTGCATGTGCCCAGCAGCTAATCAGAGTAACATCCGATAGACCGTTGTAGCCGGCGTAGCCGTCAACATGTAGTTAAACCTTAAAACCTGTCAAGAACTGGTACGGGTGTTTGCTTGCCCGTATCCTTTGGTAATCAAAGAGGAGCAGAAATAATTTTATTACTGTCCGAGGTATTTCAAACAGCAGTTTATATCTATAGTGGAAAAGCCAATATCGTAGCACCGTCAAATTTGTTTTACCACCGTGGCATTCCGCCGCTAAGTACAGAACCACGCAATAAAGTAACCAATTTAGAACCATACCATGTAAATGAGCATATTCCAATACATAAAACCATTTAATATATCTATTACTTCTTATTCTAATACATTTAAATCATCATAAGCGTCATCTGATCTATCACGCCGAACGCTGTTACCCTTATGCATTTTTAGCAATAAAAAGAAGAAAGCCGGGAATAATATCCACAGCCATCTCCGGCAGAACCCTGCATGGCGCTCGGGTTGCTCCCCAGCATTGCCCTATCCTCCTTGAAGGTAAGAGCTAATATTAAGCCTACCAAAATCATATCAAAATAATCCAATTACACAAGGATATGGACATACCCTAGTTGCTAATGCTTTAATTCACCAAATGGTCCCAATTCTCCTTTTATAAAATAAAAAATCTATCTAGCATCACGTAACGTATATACCTCGCCCGTTTCTCTTTCAATCCACGCCCCCGTGCGGGGGGACCGCTTCCGTTATAAACCCCTGTCACACAAGGGTTTATAACCTTAATTTCGAACATTAAATATTTATCTTGTTTTATACTCTTATTTACAGAAAACTTGGCATAATTGCCCATAAATAAACTTTTGCGACAGTTTCTAAACCTCCGCCCCCACTTTTAAAATAATATCGAAATCAAGTTTCCGACCCAAGATATATTTTAACCACCCTTGGCCTTCCATGTCCCAAAACCAGCGCCACTTCCTTCTGCGCTTTTATCTTAGAAATTCCATGCTCTAACCTTTTACGATATTCTTCTCTGGCGTAAGTATGCCTTAACCCATGGAACGTTATATTTGTTCCCTTTTCCCTTGCGCCCGACACCTGACATTTACCCCTATGGTCCCTGATAAAATTTTCAATTGAATCTTTAACAAGATCAGTCGCTTTCCCCTGGGAACAAACAGCTTGTCAGTGTCTTTTTTAACATTCGCAATTGTGTTTATTAAAACCTGCTTTGCTTCCTCCCGTAGTGGCACATCTCTTACCCTGCCACCCTTCCCTTTAATAGTAATAACCCCTGAATCAATAAACTTCTGTGCCATCTTTTTATTAATCCGCAAACATTCGTGAATTCGCAGGCCGCTATTCCTGGCCAATCGCATTACCATTTCAACATCAGTTCGTCCCAGTTGCTGTGCTTTATCCAGCATCGCCCGGTACTCATGTTCCTCCCAAGCCCTATCCAATCGCCCATCCGGTGTAGACTGAAACTTTTCATTACCGGAAATCCGGTGCCGGGCGTTGGGAATATACTTATGGAATATCCTGATAGCAGACAAGTCATTTTTTATCACCTTTTCCGTCCTGCCAGACTGCCGTCGATAGTTAACAAATGCATCAATATGTTTATCGCTGATATTTCGCAGATTCCTCATCTTATATTCCTTAGCACAGAAAACAGTAAACTGCCTCATTCTGCTGCGGTTTTTAAATAACGTATCCTTGGAACAATAACAATCCTTCATAGCACTTTTAAATATCTTTTCAAACTGCTGCCAAAGAGGTTTAAAAGCGGCCGGAACGGCATCATGTTTTTCATTACCTTTTCCATGTGCGGTCACGTAAATCACCATCCCCCAGGATTAATTCATTTGAAGGCAAATTGTATCGCCTAAGCGGTATTTGCTTATGCCAAAATCTAATCGTGGAGATATCTGTTAGAATTGTATTTTCCCTGATTCTATTTTCCCTCCGCCATTCAACAAAAGCCCTAACTTGTGTAGGGCGAATGAAACCAATATCATCCAATTTAAATTTTGTGCCGACGAACTTTAAGAACAACTTAAATTGATGAAATCTAACCCTCCGGGACTTTTTCCAACCTGCATTGCTGGAATGAAAAATACTTTCCAACTGCTTAATTAACTTATCAACTTTATCATTACCGGTCATATTAATACCGGCCCTGGCCGGAAAACCCATTCGAACACCCCTTTTCGCAATAGCAATGCTAGCCTCAAGTATCATCACACCTTTTTTGTACTGAGACCAAACGCGGTAACCCGCGAAAATCAAACCAAACGTGGTCGAAACCCGACCCCGTCACAACCTGCCTTATCAGGCATGTTGTGACGGGGCAAGCCCCGTATCCATACGCCGCCAGCGGCGTTAAACATTATCGTCTTACGACGGTCCTTCTGCACTACCACGGCATGCCTGATAAAGCACGTCGTGGTAAAACAGAAGGTATTGTCAAGGTTCGCTTTCGTTAAGCACCCTAAGCCACGTAACCTTCCCCTGGAAGGCAACCAACCCTACCGGGTTGGTCAGTGGCGACAGGCTGCACCCGCATATACGGGCGTCCGTAAAACGTCGGACATAGCCTGCTTGTATGACTCTAATCCTTATTTAAAAGACCAACCACTCCGTGATTACGAGTCATTAAGATGGCAACTCCGTTGCCCTGTGAATCCTGCCCATTGCAGGGATGCCTGGCCAATCTTAGACCAGGTAACTTAAATACCAGGTAAGCATTTCTTAATTGTTACAGTGAAAGATAGCTCCGTTGACCCAATGGTCGGTGGTTCACTCCCCTTGAAGGGGTGGCCCGGCATGAGCCAGGCCAATGCAACAGCCTCCTAAACCTAAACGTCAAGCTCCGTTACTACTTGTGTTTTTTCTAATAACATCTCCAATCGTGCCTTTTCTTCCCTTACCTGTGCTAATTCCTCACGGGTTTTTGCCATAGTTTCGAGGAGCCGGGCTACTTCATCCATATATTCTCGTTGTGCTTGTAAAACCGCCCGCTCTTTAGCAAGTTCCGCTTTCTCATTTGCACGGGCTAGATCATCGTTTAACTGTTTCTGTATTCTTTCAGTTTCCTGCTTGGCTTGGCGTAATTGATAAATCAGGTCCTCTTTTTCCTTACTTAACATTTTTTCTGATTGCTGCCGGTATTCATGTACCTGACCAGCCAGTTGCTCTAATTCCTTTACACGTTCTTCCGCTGCGGCAGCAGCTTTTTCCGCAATTACTGCCAGCTTTGTTGATTGCTCCTGAGCCTCCTGCGCCCGAGCCAAAGCTTCGCGCATAGACTGTATTTCTTTTTGTGCATTTTCACGGGCCAGTGCAGCTTCGGTCTCTACATTATTTACTCGTTCATTAGCCTCCTGGCTAACCTTTTCTGCTTGCGCTTGGGCATCTAAGGCCTAAGCCTTGGCCTGCTGGGCATCATCTAAAGCCTGCTTAATCCGAATGGCATCCGCCTCCTGGCGATCCTGGGCACCCTTAACGATAGAAATATATATTTCCTCTATCCTGGCCAGGTGATGGCGCAGGTTTTCAAGCTCCTTTGATTCAGCCATGCTTTCCCGGGCCAGGGTAGTTTCATAGGTAGTAACCAGTCTACTTAAAAATTCCTTGGCTGTTAATCTGGACTGTTCAACTAGCTCAGCCAGCTTATCTTTGGTCTCAATATCCACCCGCACAGAAAAAGTAGCATCCGCCGCCATGTAAACATTACCCCCTTAAACTTACTAACGTTTACCCATGCAAGCATGTAAACATACTGTTTACAAACTAATTAAGCATTTCAAGCTCAGCCTCACACAGCGGACATACCATAGGGCGATTTGAAGCCGCAAGTGTGAATGTTGCCTCGCAGCGCGTACACTTATAAACTCGGACATCTTTAACACTTGTTTTGACGGCATTCCAGCATTCCAAAAGAGGCCCAGCCACATGTAGAATTTCCTTTTCGATAACCTGCTCGTCGCCGGTACGTAGGGCACCAAGAAGGTGCCCCATATGCTCGGCGGCTATGATGCCCCAATCTAGCGGTTCGCGCTGGTCGTCTGCTTCTGTATCCCCATGTGCTTCGCGGTTTAGTTGCTGTTGCCTAAAACTGCTTTAATAAAGCTTTCAGCTTCTTTTAATGTCATTTAACACAAACCCCCATATCATTGATAGTTATTTTCCCACGTCCCACAACGGTCGCATTCTTAATACCAAGGCATTCCATATACTCGGTTACTCCGCTTATTTCTAAACCGTATTCCCTATCGTAATCTCTACGGTAGATTTCCACACCGTCGCAATCAGAGCATTCCGCAGCGGTAATATCTTTCAAAACTGTTTCTTCGTCTGGTGCCCCATTGAAGGGCACCCGTACTCTTACGGTTATATCTACATCAATAAATGCAATTTTCTCGTTTACATGAAACACATCATAACCCCCTCCTTACATCAAACCTCTAGCTTTAAAGCTTACAAATTTGTTATCTCCGATTACTAAATGATCCAACACCTGAATCCCGACAATTTCACCTGCTTCAACCAATCTCTTGGTTACCTCTATATCCTGACGGCTGGGCGTGGAATCACCGCTGGGGTGACAGTGTACAAGTATAACCCCGGCGGCGCTACGCCGAATAGCCGCTTTAAACAGCTCTCGCGGGTGGATAGGCGAGGAATTTAACGTGCCAATAGAAATCGTTTCCTTGGCCAGGACTTGGTTTTTAGTGTTGAGTAGTAAAGCACAAAAGTGCTCCCTGTCCAGATGCCGCATTTCTTCCATTACCAGTGCAGCAGCGTTTTCCGGTGATTTTATACATGGCCTATCCCCTGGCACAAACCGAGCCAGGCGGCGAGCCAGTTCAAATGCAGCGGCTAAACGTATCGCCTTATCCCTGCCGATCCCCGGTAAGTTCATATATTCTTCAATTGTCATGCCTGCCAGTGTTCGAATCCCCTGCCCTAAAAGGTACTCTAAGGTTTCATTGGGCACATTACCTAAAACAGATACAAGAACACTTGCTAATGAGATTTTTCGATCCCCCAAACTCCGCAATTAATTCCTCTCTGTTGCCAAACTTTTGCACTTTTGCAAAGCTTGAACGATTGAGCCGCTTTTTATGACCGGTGCTGTGTACCAGCTCATGAAATAAAGTACTATAATACTCTTCTGGCACCTTATAAAGATTTAACAGTTATATAGCAAGCTGCATGCGAGTATCAGCAGGGTCATTTAAAACAATAGTGCAAAGCAATGGTGCACAAGCATATTTACACAGGCTGAAAGCGGGTATTGTTACCTGTAAGTCATGGATCACGGCGGCCAGGCTGCCTATAGCCCAAACATCGGCAAAATAAAAAAGCGGCACTGTTACCGGTAAACTCCCCAGCAATAGCGCAGCTTTTTTATGGTTTTTGACCCATTTGAGTATTGAGTCTTTTATGCGATTATGGTTTAATGGCAATTTGAGGCCAGTTGGCCCGCGCATCTGGTTAACACCCAACCGCAGCACCCCCTATCCCTTTTGTCGACACGACCCGTACAGCTATTTCATCCTGCAAACCCATAATTTCCAGGATGCTTTTGCTGATATAGATTATACCCAGCTCCCCTATTTCCGTAATATCCTCGGTAAAACGGATTTTTTTAGTTGTCTCCTTTTCGTATACAAATCTGGTTGCATACCCGCCGGTCGAAAAATCACTTTTTTTCGGTGCCAGCTGTACGATTATTTCATCGCTAATGTTCATTTTGTCCAGTAGTGAAAGGGGCAGGTACAGCTTGCCAATGCGGTCCATATTGTCTCTAAAGCAAACTTTACGTTTTGTTGTTTTAAATAAACGCATGATAAACTCCATTGTATTTTTTCTCGGCATATTGATTACTCCTTTACTGTGAATTGAAACTCTACTTTTCCGTCTTGCCAAGCGTTAAAACTGCATTAAAACTTTTACCGGCTTTTGATTTAAAACCCTTAATTAAAGCGGTTTTACCACTGGTTAATAATTGTTGAGCCTGCTTAACGCTAATGCGTTTACCGGCTATCTCTTTCCAGATAACTACTTTGCAGCCTTCCTTGTAGCCGCTGCAACTTATGCCAAATTATCACAGCCAACTGCTACTTCCTCACCCACCGGGCATGTCGGCCGGGCACTATACAGTCAATCATACCTTCATTTTTTAACACGGCCAGTACCCTGTGAATGGTCGGCCGGCTTACGTTTGGACAGGCTGCTTCTATATCTTGTATGGAGAATTCTCCTTGAAAACGCAGGATAGTTTCCATGACCAGGTTAGTTTTAGTCCCCCGCTGGTTTTCAGCCAGATTTACCCGTTCTTCAAATTCCTTATACGCTGCTAGCAAAACTCCCAATGAGTACTCCATCCAGGGCATGGGATCATGTTCACCGTCATGCCAGTTTTGGGAGGATTTATATAGCGCTTCATAATAAGTTTCTTTACTAACTTCGGTAATTCGCTCCAATGAGACAAATCTGCCAACTTCAAAACCGGCCTGATATAAAAGTAATAAAGTCAACAGTCGGGACATGCGGCCATTGCCGTCAGTGAACGGATGAATACACAGAAAGTCCAGTATAAAGGCAAAAATCAGCAACAGGTCATCTACTTCTTCGCTGTTGCGATATGTATTAAAGCCAAAGCAAAGTTCCTCCATAGCTTGGGGAACTAGAAAAGCTTTAACTGGCGTAAACCTGACCTGCTTGGTACCGTCAGGCATGGTTTGTTCAATTATGTTATCAGCAGCCTTCCATCTCCCGCCTGACCGGGGCAGGTATCTATACATATCCCGGTGTAGCTGCAAAATAGTTTGTGGCTTGACGGGTATATGGGGAGCTGATGTATGTATTGTGGCCAGTACATCCCGGTAGCCTGATATTTCGGCTGCACTTCTATCCCGTGGGGTAGTTTTTTGGCTCATTATTTCTTTAAGCTGCTCGTTTGATACCTTTATGCCTTCGATGCGATTGGAAGACTCCGTACTTTGTATAGCTGCAATTTCCTGTAATGTTTCTAAAACTTCCGGAGATTGTTTCCGGTGCAGTTCCTGTCTGCCTTTGTATTCATTTATTTTGGCAATGGTCTTGATTATCCGCATGGGTATTTGACCTAATTTTCCTATTGAGCGCAAAGCCCATCACCCCGTTTAAATATAATCATGTTGTATTTAATATTATCATAATGACCATTTACATGATTATATTTTACCATAATATACTATAATATTATACTACATAACCCCCTTGTATTTTTTCTTGGCATTTTTCTACTCCTTTGATATGAATTGAAACTTTATTTTCCCGTCCTGCCCAAGCGCTAAAACGGCATCAAAACTTTTACCGGCTTTTGATTTAAAACCCTTGATTAAAGCGGTTTTACCTCTTGTTAATAATCTCTGGGCCTGCTGAACACTAATGCGCTTGCCGGCTATCTCTTTCCAGATAACGAATTTACAGCCTTCCTTGTAGCCGGTGCAGCTGTAACTTTTAGGTGTTTCGGTAACTTCTTTGCCGCATAGCGGGCACTGGCCCAGGCTGACTTTTTTACCGCTATTGTTGTCGGTGAACAAGAATTCCACTTTGCCGTTATTAATCTTCAATGCAGCATCAAACTTTTTGCCGGCTTTTGAAGTGAAACCCTTTATGACACCGGTTTTACCTTTCTTCAGTAGAGTTTTAGCCTGACTTTGGGTGATACTTTTACCGGCGATTTCTTTCCAGATAATAAACTTACAGCCTTCTTTGTAACCGCTGCAGCAGTAGCCTTTTTTGCCCTCTATCACTGCCTTGCCACAAAGAAGACAGCTGCCTAACGCTTCACGCCTTGTTTGGACCTGATTGCTGGCTATCTGGCTGCGGGCTAATTCAACTATATTAGCTGTTAACTGTTTAATGCCGTTCATAAATTCCCCGGGTTCAGCCGTTCCGGCTTCTATATCGGCGAGTGTTTTTTCCCATTGGCCGGTAAGTTCCGGGTTTTTGATTATTTCCGGTACCAGGTCGATTAGTGTTTCACCTTTTGCGGTGGGAACTAAAGTTTTCTTGTGGCGCTCAATGTAACCCACCTTGAGCAGGCACTCAATAATAGCCGCTCTGGTAGCCGGGGTACCCAGGCCGTGCTCCTTCATGGCCGCTTTCAGTTCTCGGTCTTCCAATAGCCGACCGGCTCCTTCCATGAATGCCAGCAGACTGGCTTCAGTATAACGTTTGGGAGGTCTGGTTTCTTTTTCCCTGATTTCTGTTTTGGTGGTTTGGACTTGTTCACCCCGGGTTAGTTCAGGTATTACACCGGTATCTTCACCTTCATCGAGGTCATTTTTTACGCTTTCGTATACCGTCTTCCAGCCCTTGTCCAGTTCCATTTTACCGGTGGTAAGAAACGTTTCACCAGTGGTTTCAGTTATCACTTTAGTTTGCTTATACCTGGCTGGTGGGAAAAAGATAGCCAGAAACCGACGTGCCACCAGGTCATATATTTTACGTTCGTTCGGTGGTAGGTTATCCAAAACCGGCTTGATATTCGTAGATATAAGCGCTGTATGGTCGCTCACTTTACCGTCATCTACGTAACGCTTACCCGGGCTGTTGGCCGCCCTGGCTGTGATAGTATATGGCTCATATTCGGTAACGCTGGCTAATGCAGACAGGCGGCCGGGAATGGTTTTAGCTAGTTCCCTTGTTAGGTGGTGGCTGTCCGTGCGGGGGTAAGTCAATAACTTCCTGGCCTCGTACAGGGACTGCGCAAGTTCCAATGTCTTGGCTGCCGCCAGGCCGTATTTTTTATTGGCTTCTTTTTGAAGGTCGTTAAGGTTAAACAAAAGCGGCAGGAGCTCTGCTACCTCTTTTTCCTCTACCCCCCAAAGAACTTGTTCAAATTGTCTTATGACCATTTCCCGCTCTGATTTTAATAAGTGGTTATACGGCCTGGCACGCAAACGGAAAATAGCAAATGCTTCTCCTTTATCGTTAAAAACAATATTATTTTTAAAAGCTACTTAATTAAAGTTTACAGTGGAATTTATTTTTGGAATCGTACAGGCAGGGACCTAAGAGGCATAGGTGTTAAATGGAAAGACCCTGATGAATGGAAAATGGTCCAAAACGCGCATCCATCTATAATCACACTGGAAGAGTGGGGAAAATTGAAGCAAATTAAAAAAATAAGAACCCAAAAATCACGTGGACCTTCCAAAATTGAATCCAGCCGATGGCTGTTTACAGGATATAATGCCATCGGTGAAATAATGTTTGAGTGTCTAAATTGTAATTCAAACATGGCAAGTGGCCAATCGAAAAGAATTTATAATTACTATATATGCTCAGGTAATATAAACCAGGGCGATGCTAAATGTAATGCAAAGTGTTTCGTACCTAAAGAATGGTTGGAGGATAAAGTTATTAATGCCATAAAAAGCCGGTTTAACCCAAAATATATTGATATACTTGTAAAAGCTATGAACAATGCAATAGATGAAGAAAATTCAGATCAATTAATGGCTATTAAGCATCTCGAAAAATCACTTACAGAAAAAGAAAAGGCTATACAAAATATAATTAACGCGCTTACGAAAGTTGAAAATCCTCGTGCCATAGAAACACTTACCAAACAACTTGAAAACATCGAGCAAGAAAAACTAGAGTTGGAAAATGATTTAGCGCAACTTAAAAAAGATAAGCCCGATGGGAAAATAGATAAGAAAATTATACTTCAGTTAATTGATAACCTCGATATTGTAATGAATGAAGGTTCAAACAAAGAAAAAAGGGAAATTGTTCGAAGGTTTGTCCGCCGGCTAGAACTAGATCCAATTGAAGGAATTGTTAATGTAATATTTTGGCCAGACCCGTTCAGCCAGGATCAAGAGCGGCTAAAACTCATAAAAAAGAACAACCCCGGAGCCTCTGACGAGGGTCCGGGGAGTTATGAAATGGGTTGGTGCCGGAGACCGGAATCGAACCGGTACGATCATTGCTGATCGAGGGATTTTAAGTCCCTTGCGTCTGCCAGTTCCGCCACTCCGGCAACTCATTGAAGCATATATAATTATATTTTATATCTAACCGGATGTCAATTAGAACATTACCCCACAACATGTCTTTTTGTCCAAAGAAAAAATACCCCGGAAGGAAAGTCATCACCGGATGTTTAATATAAATATCAATAAAAGGAGTGAACCCGTATGCATAAATTATTGGCTGTCCTTACAGTCATCATCACCATTATCACTACTGTGCTGGGGCTGGCTGCCTATGTAGGAGTTACGGGCGCATATAAATATCATTTGATTGCAGGCCTTCTAACTCTGGTAGCGGCACTTGCCGCCTCCCACCAGTTATATCACGGCAATATGGGTAGAAAATAATCAAAAACTTTCTAAATATTGCACATCACAGGTTAAAATGATATCCTGTTAGGGAACATTATAGGAATAGAGGTGAGGCACCCTTGCCCAACCCGAATCCCATAGGGATATTTGATTCGGGTGTGGGAGGTTTATCGGTATTGAAGGAAATCCGCCGCCTGATGCCGGGTGAAGACCTTCTTTACTATGCCGATTCCGCCCATTGTCCATATGGAATAAAACCACCGGAAAACATACGCCGGCGGGCGAGTAAAATTACTCAGTTTTTAATTAGCACCAAAGCCAAATTAATAGTGGCCGCATGCAATACCGCGTCTATAGCTGGTTTGGATGACCTGCGTCAGCAGTTTCAAATACCCATTGTGGGGATGGAACCCGCCATAAAACCAGCCGCCGAAATCACTCGCAATGGTAGAGTAGGCGTATTGGCCACAGGTGTTACCATTAACGGGGAGCGTTTTAATTCCCTTTTGACGCGCTTTGCCAATGGCATTGAGGTCATTAATGTACCCTGCCCGGGTCTGGTGGAGCAAGTGGAGATGGGCCAACTGGACTCACCGGAGACTGCTGCACTGCTGCGCAAGTTCTTGAACCCACTCATGCTGAGCGGAGTGGATACCGTGGTACTGGGCTGTACTCATTATCCCTTCCTGCGCCCCCTGGTAGAGTCCATCATGGGCCCCGAGGTGAATGTAATTGATTCCGGTTGCGCAGTGGCCAAAAGAGTGTACCAGGTTCTGCAGTCGAAGGACCTGCTGGCGGATACCGACTTCCGAAGCGGTACGGAAACTTTTTATACCAGTGGCAACCCGGACCTGGTTAGTCAGGTT
This sequence comes from Desulfoscipio gibsoniae DSM 7213, assembly GCF_000233715.2. GTDB lineage: Bacteria > Bacillota > Desulfotomaculia > Desulfotomaculales > Desulfallaceae > Sporotomaculum > Sporotomaculum gibsoniae. Next base: position 1,479,239 of record NC_021184.1, on the reverse strand, counting down.
ATCAGGCATTTATGGGAAAGACCCAATTTAACAGTAGCATACATAAAACTATAAGCCCGGTTGTTAAACCAGGGCTTTTATTTTTACTCTATTACTTGACCTTCCACGTCTATGGTATCACCCACCCAATTTTCATAATTGTTTTTTTCATAATAGTCCGCAGCCATATGCCCAATCTTACGACATACAAAATAATTAACCACACCCGAGATAACCGCCCCCAACAAAGGTATCACTTTTAGGACTGACCGCTGGGTGGTTCGAATACCAAGGGCTAGTAGCACCTCGCGAACCAGGTTTGTAAAAACCTGGTTCTGCATTTGCTGCACCGCCGTCTTGCCAATGGTCTTGCCAGCCGCATCTGCGCCCACAGCGGAAGCCATCACCCATAACGCCTCCCGGGAAACTCCCGGCAAATATAAGTCTCGACCATAAACAGCGGACATCTCCAAAACCATTTCCGCCGTAAAGTACCCCACTGCTGCCACGTCAAGGGCCGTACCTCCCACCAATGTAGCCAGGGTACCGATAACGGGTATCGCGGCAGGCAAAGCTGTAACTGCGCCACTGGCAGCACAAAGTCTGCTTCTCCGGGCAATAATCAGCTCACACAGCTGCCGGTTGGTTAAATCCGGGTGCCGCTTGCGCAGTTTTTCAACATTACGACGCACTTCTTCTTTATTCACCAGGGTAAATGGATTAAACATCATATTTTAGCACCATTCTTTATATGGATTAAAATCATATTTTGCACACCATACTTTATAATAGAACATTTTAAATGTATTTTAGTTCTCCAATTGCCGAAGCAAAACCAATACATTTATATATTACATGATATTTATCGCCCATTACCAGCTGCTGGACATATTTTACATTTTATGGTAATTTGTTAATGTCAAGCCATTTACTTGGACCAGAAAATAGTTACCCCTCGTCGGTGATTGGCAGTCACGGAGCATTGTGATGAAAATCCGTTTTTATGATGGTTGTAATTAAATGATCATGGCTGTTAGGAGGTCTTCAGTACTTGAAAAAAATTGCTATCTATGCCCTATTAACTGTTTTTCTGTTAACCAGCGCTGCGGGTATCAGTGAACCACTAAAAAAAAATATTCAAACGGCAACCGATTACTCGCTGCTGCAAAATCAAATCACCGGCTATTTGGACAAACAACCGGGTATTTATGGGCTTTATTTTATTGATGTAAAGTCAGGCCAGGAATTTGGCTATAACTCTCATACGGTATTTCATGCTGCCAGCACATTCAAGCTGCCCATGAACCTTTATCTTTACCTGGCAGCGGATCACGGTCAAATAAACCTTGCAGAGCAACTGCTTTTTACGGACAAACACCTGGAGGGAGGCACCGGCATATTGCAAAATAAATCACCAGGTGAAAGCTATGCCGTAGCCCAGCTGGCCGATTACTCAATATTATACAGTGACAATGTAGCCACCAATATATTATTGGACCGCCTGGGCAAGGAAAACGTGAAAGAATTCATGCGATCCATGGGTGGACAGGTAGTGGATAATGAACAAAATATCACCTGCCCCTATGATTTGGCTTTGTATATGCGACAGGCTTTGCATTTTGCTGGACAACCGGCAGGGGAAAAACTACTCAATAATCTATTTGATAATAAACTTAAAGACCGTATTCCCGCGCCCCTGCCACCGGATATCAAAGTTGCCAACAAAATAGGCACTTGGCCGCCAACCAATACCTATAATGACGTCGCGTACGTCGCTCACCCGGAACAGCCCTATATACTGGTGGTAACCTGTAAAGATACACCTGGTTATGGTGAGGCACTAGCAGTTATTCATCACCTTTCTAAACTGGTGTACCGTTTCCAAGTCAAAGGATCGGTCTGACATAGTTTTTAATTCAACGCACAAGATGTTTACTAAAAACTTAGCAGAGTGCTGCTGAAGTGTAAACATGGTTAAATTGCAATTTATATAGAGGTTGATTATGTTTAAATTTTATGCTATTATAATTTTTGTTCATTAAAAATATATAAGGGCGTGTAGCTCAGCGGGAGAGCATTGCGTTCGCAACGCAGGGGTCGGGGGTTCGAATCCCCTCTCGTCCACCAAAAGGCCGTTAGGCCTTTTTTTATATATTCATATTAACACATTTAAAAAACTATATCACCTGCCCTATATTGCCATCAGCAAGTTGAAGTATTTTAAAGTGCCGTCAAACCTGTCGGTTAAAATACCCTCCTTTGTCACTTGTTTGACAGAAATAAACTAATGTTAAACATATAATTAAATAGTCAAGATACTCCCAAAATTTTAAATGATACTCCTCTTCCAACGTTCCTTAAGAAGGAGCGTTATTTTTTTGCCCCGGGACCATAACCTTGTCAAATTCTCCATCCTGGGCTAAAATGGAAGGAAAATGCCGGGAGGTTTTTTATGTACTGGAAAAAGAAAGGCCCTGATAACACAGATTCAACAATTAAGGCAGCACTGGTCAAGGCTGAGGAACTAAATATTCAACATATCGTAGTGGCCTCAAGCAGCGGGGACACTGCCCGCAAACTGGTTGAATCTGGTCGCCGGGTAGTATGTGTCAGCTACCACGTGGGTTTTGACGGCCCGGGCAGCAGGCGCATGAGCGATGATACCCTTGCTGAGCTTAATCAAAAAGGTATCCGGGTATTATTTACCACCCACCTGCTGGCCGGCGTAGATCGAGCCATACGCAACAAATTCGGTGGCGTTTACCCGGCCGAAATCATGGCCCAGACCCTGCGTATGCTTGGCCAGGGGGTCAAGGTATGCGTGGAGATCAGCGGTATGGCATTGGATGCCGGGCTAATCCCCCATGGGGAGGAGATAATAGCCATCGGCGGCTCGGGCAAAGGTGCCGATACCGCTATGGTCATTGCACCAGCCCATTCCAACCATTTTTTTGACACTAAAGTCAAGGAAATTATCTGCAAACCCAGGGAAATCTAATTGGAATGAAAATGGATATCCAATCGTAATGCTCAGTGCCCACATCGATTGGTATCTATTTTTTTATCAATTTAAAAATTACGCCTTAGTGAAAATGATATCTACATACGACAAATTACTAATCTTCTTTATGCAACATTTCTTCCTCCATGTCCATAACGCCTGCCTCCTCGAAAGTAACCATTTCATCCAGCACCCGGCAGGCGGCGTCTATAATATGCATAGCCAGGGCAGCGCCTGTACCCTCACCCAAACGCATACCCATATGCAGCATGGGTGTTAATCCCAATAATTCCAGCATTAACCCGTGCCCGTGTTCCCCTGATAGGTGGGACGCCAGCATATAGTTTTTGGCCTCGGGCTTAATAGCAGCGGCAATCAACGCGGCAGCAGCGGTAATAAAACCGTCCACCAGCACCGGCACCCGTTTCGAGGCACACCCCAGCACCACACCGGCCAGGCCGGCGATTTCCAGGCCACCAACTTTGGCCAGAACATCTACCCCATCAAACGGGTTGGGGCGGTTAATTTCCAGAGCCCTGGCTACGGCCTGGCGTTTTTTCTCCAGCACTTCATCATTGATCATAGTGCCCCGGCCGGTTACCTCACCGGCGGAGTATCCCCCCAGCACCGCCAAAATAGCACTGCTGGGTGTGGTATTGCCTATACCCATATCACCCAGGGCCAACAACGTGGCACCCCCCGCTATCTCAGCCAACGCTACATCAATACCCACTTCCAACGCCGCCACAGCTTCCTCCCGGGTCATAGCCGGTCCGGCGGCTATATTACCTGTACCTGCCCTTACCCGGCGTTTTAGCACTCCCGGTATATCCACATCCGCCGCAACACCTACATCTACCACCGTTATGGAAGCACCGGCATGCCGGGCCAGTACGCCAATACCGGCCACTCCTTTAATAAATGTAGGCAGCATTTGCCAGGTAACATCCCGGGGTGCCGCACTTACCCCTTCATCTACTACGCCGTGGTCACCGGCCATCACTATAACAACACGCTTACCAATATGGGGACGTGGCTGACCGGATATACCCGCTAGCCTGACTGCCACCCGCTCTAGCTGACCAAGGCTGCCCGGAGGCTTAATTAAGTTATCTAAACGTTCCTTTGCTTTGGCCATCGCCTGTTGATCCAGTACTCCAATTTTATTGACGGTTTCTGTTAACAACATTTTTAACCTCCCGTGCTTGTATTTAAATAAAAAAGTTCACAGTCTTAACGACCGTGAACTTTGCCATCATCCACCGATATACTCTCCAACATAAGAGTCTACCGCACAGCAGGCAGGTCTCCTGGCTTCCGGATCAACACCTCAATCGCCGCCTTCCCGATGGTATCATCAGTGGCCTTGTGGCGCAGGCTACCCGGTTACAGTGGCGGGACCGCCCGGGAATTACACCCGGTTCCCTATTCTCCCCCATCAAGGGGGCACCTGCTGATTATTTACTTTAAAAAAGTTGTTATTATGATTACCCTGTCGGCTATGTGAGCAGTCAACCCAACACCTTTTGATAAATAATTCAACGCCAGTTAAAACATTCCTGCTTTTTAACTTAATAAATAATTTTTTTATCGCACGGCGTATTTATTGATATCAATGCCGCGCCGCTTTAGCCATTCCCCAACAAGTCCAGTAATCACCAGGGGTTGTTGGGCCAGTGCAGTCGTATGTTGAGCACCAGTAAGCATCATTATTCGGCGCAGGTTCGTTATTAATTCATTAATAAATATAATTAACCTTTCCGGCCCCTCTCGCTTCAACACCCGCAAAAATGGCCCCGCCATTGCCACCAATGAGGCTCCGGCAGCCAGTGCCTTGGCCATGTCCTCAGCGGTACGCACACCCCCCGAAGCCACCACAGATATGCCCTTACCTACACTTAGCGCCTCCAGCAGGCTAACGGCCGTTGGTATCCCCCAATGCTCCAATGAAGCGCAGTTTTTACCACCGCGCATCCCTTCAATGGCTGCAAAGTTGGTGCCGCCAAAACCACTGACATCTATATAATGCACCCCGGCATTAGCCAGAGCCAGCACTGTCTTCCTCGCCATTCCACAGCCTACTTCTTTGACCAGCACTGGTACCGGCAAATTCAGAACAAGGTTTCTGATATTTTCCAGGGCACCACTGAAATTAACTTCTCCCTCACGCATCACCAGTTCTTGGTTTACATTGAGATACAGCTGAATACCGTCAGCTTCAATCATGTTTACGGCTTCCAGCGCCTCTTCCAGGGTACAAAAAGCACTCAAGTTAGCAAGCAACAACCCCCGGGGATTTTCCTCCCTGGCCACGCAAAAAGTATTGCGCACCGCCGGGTCATCCAGCGCCGCCCTCTGCGACCCCACAGCCATGGCAATTCCCGTAGCGGCGGCCGCTTTGGCCAGCCCCCGATTGATTTCCAGCACACCGGCATGCCCGCCGGTAATGGCATTAATCATCAACGGAGCACTTAATTGTTTGCCCATGAAGCTACAGGAAGTGTTAGTCTTGTCCCAATCAAGTTCAGGCAGCGCATTATGCACCAGCAAAAGATCTGCAAACCCGGATTGGTCCAATACCTCCGGCAATTCCATCGCATATTTAATATGTTCGAGTTTCCTCATCTGTCTGGTAATAACCAGCGCCCCCCAACAGCTATTTTACCGGCCTGTCAAAATAAATATTTTTACTAGTGGCGGATATGGGAATGGCACAGACAATGGCACCCTTGACCAGCCCCATTTTTTTAGCCACCGCCGCCGGCCGGTACATGACCCGGTTATCAACATTTAATATGCCCGCCGTTTTCGCCGCCGATCCAATGGCAATACCCAGATCCATCACCCTCCAGGCACAAAGCGGCCCCTCAAAATCCGGCCCCTGCCGGCTTTCCAATTGGGCGCATTTATCCTGTCCGCAGGCACCGCAATCAAGACCCAATGGCTGATTTTCTCTCAAAGACACAAACAATACTGCATCAGAATGCCGGATGTTCTCCGCATCCCGGTCAAAATTAATCTTTCCGGTTTCCCGTCCGAATTTATCCATCTCATCGGCCAGCCTGCGCAGATCATCACCAGCCAGTACCTGTATGTCCAAATAATCTTGTCCCAAACTTTTGGGCGCAGTCCTGGCGGCCACCGCCATAAGCCCGGCTACCGTTTGCATAATACCGGACAACTTAAAACGCCTCCCACTACCCTAACAGGGCATTTTTCTATATCATACCACATGCCAATATCGGGATTCAAAACAATCCACATTGCTGGCCAGCTCAATTATTTATTGAAAATATCACATCCGTGTGCCATGGTTTGCGCTATAATACGTATAATACTTTGCACAGGGAGATAAAAGCATGCAATTTCCAACAATGCAAGATATCAAATTGACTTTTCCCCATCACGCCCTGCCCGATGTGGCTAGAGCGGTAAGAGAGCAGCTGATGCATAGCAACTTAAAAGATTGTCTAGTCCCCGGACAGCGCGTTGGTATAACAGCAGGCAGCAGAGGCATCAATAACATTGTCACTATTTTAAAGGAAGTTATCACCTATATCAAAGAACTGTCCGCAGAACCGTTGATCATTGCTGCCATGGGCAGCCATGGCGGGGGTACGGCCGATGGTCAAAAAGCCATACTAAGCTCCCTGGGCATTACCCCGGCTGCTATTGGTGCGCCAGTATATACCGGATCTGCTTGCCGGCCTGTAGGCAGTTTAGAAGACAGCGTCCCATTGTATGCTACCGAAATCGCCTGTCAATGTGATGCCATTATTGTAATAAACCGTATAAAGCCTCACACCTCTTTTCACGGCCCGGCCGAAAGCGGTTTGCAGAAAATGCTAGCAATAGGTTTGGGCGGGCCTCGGGGTGCTAAAGCGATACATAGCTTTGGCGCACGTTTGCTGCCCCGGCTTATCCCCTCAGCAGCGCGGATAATCATGCAAAAATTGCCTGTGGTTATGGGCCTGGCCATCTTAGAAGACGCCCATGAGGATACCATGCAGATAGTTGCACTAAAGCCCGATCGGTTTGTTAGCGGAGAACAGCAGTTGCTCTCCAAAGCACGGTCAATTATGCCCTGCCTTACTATCGACCACCTGGATTTACTAATTGTAGAATATATAGGCAAAAACTTTAGCGGTACCGGTATGGATACCAACATTATTGGCAGGATGCGCATTCACGGAGTTCCAGAACCCACCAACCCGGATATTCAGCGTATCGTAGCCCTGGATATCTCAAAGGAATCCGGAGGTAATGCTACGGGTATCGGCCTAGCGGATTTTACCACCCAAAGACTGGTTGGTAAGATTAATATGGAGTCTACTATATTAAATGTGATGACCAGTACCTTCATCCAGAGAGCCATGCTTCCCATCACCCTGCCCGATGACCGTGCGGCTATAAGCATAGCTTTGAATAGTATCGGTAATATACCACCTGCCAGCGCGCGGGTGATGCAAATAAAAAACACCCTACACCTGAACATCATGCGCGTGTCAGAAAACCTGTTGCCCGAGTTGCGCGACAACCCGCTGGTGGAAACTACCGGTCCATCCATAACTATGCAATTTGATGGTTATAACAACCTATTGCGCCTGCCCTGATATTCACTTCCACCGGTTGCACATAATCGCAACGTAAAACTTAGATTAAAATTTAAAACGTTCAGCAAGCAAATGCTCTGCTGAACGTTCTTAATTGCACCATAATTCACACTCATTCATATAATATATTTCACAAGCCAGTATGCACTTACCCCCACATAGCTTATTGCACAGGCAAAAATATAATTAATAATACCCTCATTGACATGGCTAGGATGGTCCGCACGGCACATTTCCACTCTGGCTAATTCTGCCTGTAAAAAAGGATCTTCCAACCAGCGTACCGCCTTGTTTTCCTGTTTAATCGCCGGAGATTCCCTTAAATTACCCATACTAATAACCACAGCCACTACCCGCCCCCTCCCTTCGCACCATATACCATTTATACCATTATAATTTCCGGGCAACAAAAAATCAATTACTTTGTGAAATATTTTATTAATTATATGGCAGTTGTTGCTTAAAAAAAAAGCCCCCGACCGGGCTTTATCTGTCAACTTAATCATTTTGTTGCACAATATAGTTGTCATCCAATATGTGCACCTTCCATACCTTGTGCACCCACCACCAAATCGTGCACTTCAGAAAACAACTCATTGACCCTGATCATACCAACCAAACGGTTGTTTTTCTTTACCGGCAGGGTGCCTAGTTTGTGTTTAATCATGGCATGTACCGCCTTAATTAACGTGTCGTTGGCATCCAGGGCAATAACATTAATAGGGTGCATAATATCTTTAATACTTTTTCGAGCTTCGGAAACACATCTTTCGGTAAATAACCCCTCCCAAAAGGTAGGTACAGAAAGATGCTCCGCTTTAGCAAAAAATGGTTCAAGGGCCTGTAATACAGACCTGAAAGTAACCATACCCAGTGGGTTGCCGTAATCGTCGCTTACAATAACCGATCTATGTCCCTGCCCGCCAATATTGCGCTGGTAATAACCCCTGTGCAATACCTTAATAGCATCCGCAACTGTACAATTATGCGATACGACCCTATAATTACGCACCGGAATCATTATATCACTTACTTTTTTTTCTGATTGTTCAGACACTTGAATTACCTCCTGAACACGAGAAATCCTCATCCATGCAGCTTAAGACTGGCCGCAATAAACAAAATAAAACATTAGCTCAGTACTGCAATGGTCGCACAGGATATTCAACCGTTTAAATGGCACTGCCTACTTGCAAAAGCATTATTGAAAAAAAATGGAACCGTATCTAATCACGATTCCCTATACGGAGGTTTACCTTGGAACAGTTCCAAAGGGATATTTTATTTTTCCGGGTACGATAAGCCCCTGCTTGTTGAGCAACTGCTTATCACACCCGGAAATTTTTATTACCATTTTTCAAATTACACCCAGCTCATTAAGGTGGGGCTTGGTGGCTTCAACAAAATCCGCCAGTTTCTTCGCCGCCAGACGCTTGTTTCTTTCCTTTACCACATCATACGGCAGCATTAGCTTTAAGCGGTATTTACCGGTGGCTTCAACTTTAGGCAGCTCCCTTTCCAGAGGAACCCCCAACTGGTTTTCTATAGCGTCCTTTTTTTTCAAAAGCGGAACAAATACTTGTTTTTTATTACCATCCATAACCAGGTCAATCACTAAATACTCCTGTCCTTTATAAGGACCTTTGCGGGGACGGGTTTTACCGATCCTGTAATATATATTGTTGCTGCCGAACACTCTTATACACTTCCATGATTCGGCAATGCCAAATTTATTGCTCAACGAGGTATAAGCAATTTTAATACCTCGTTCATTCAATATCTTTTTAGCCCGGGATAACACATCATCCAAAAAATCATCAAATGATTGGGTATCATCCTGAACAGTTTGGATTGGCTGCAATTGCTCCAGGTCGGTTTTTTTCAGCAACCACTGTTCAAACAGTTCAAGAATCATTTTTTTACTATCCGCATTACTATCGGCTTTAAAGTTAATTTCTATGTTGCCTCTGGTAAGTTCCTTAAGAAAATCATTTTTATGCCTGCTAAACTGTTCCATAAATTTACTATCCATAAATAGATGCCCTCCATAAACTAACTGCATAGGACCGCAGTGCTCTACGACCATCTGGAGATAGCGCCGTACATATAAGATGGAACCTGTCGGTTGCGGGATCGAGCATATTTTGTATCACACCGAACCGCAACCAGCAGATTTTTATTCAAAAATTGCTCTACTATAATGATTTATTATCAGTGACCGCCAACTTTAAGAATACCGGAGGCAGCCAACGTAAGCACAGTAATCTCCAATACTGCAATGGTGGCATAGGGAATATCTTTCTTGCGCAGGTAAGCAGGTAATAGAAGTGTTAAATAACCCACTATAGTAAGCAAAGCCAGAAAAGCAATACCTATAAAGTTTAGATAATCACCGTTTCCCAACATGCCCAGCCATGCCCAACCATGCGGGGCCCCGGTGGCTGCCAGGTAATCATGAACACTCATTCCCCAATATTGAGATATTTCCGCGGGCGGAATATACGAGCTCATTATACCACTCATGTAAAGAAGGAAAGTGACTACCAGTATGCCAATTCCAGTCCAGGAGCAATACAGGAGCAAGTTAGCGTATTTAATTTGCTCAGCAGGTACTTCCACCTGGGGTGTCGCAGCCTTTTGCTTGGCCGGTGCAGTCTGCTGTTGCACTTTTTCTGCTCTCACTTGACTACTCATATATCTCTACCTCCATCTAGTATCCTAATCCTTTGAGAAAGGACCTGATTCCGGCAAATAACAGCATGATAATAACCATGTTGCGCACTATTTTGGGTTTAGCCCCGGCCAATAGCTTAACACCCACCAGTGAACCCAGCATAATACCCAGTACCGACGGTACAGCTATGATAGGCAATACCGCTCCCTGATTTAAATAAACCCATGCTGCCGACGTATCAGTAATGGATAATAGGAACTTACTTGACCCCACAGCGATTTTCAGCGGTGCACCCATAAGCAGGTTCAATACCGGTACATTGGCCCAGCCGGCGCCCAGACCAAACATTCCAGCAACCAAACCGATAGCCACGAAAAGCAAGAATCCCTGTGGAGTGCGCCAGACCATCCATTTAACCGGACGACCGGCCGAGGGCTCATAATAGGAACCACTGATATTAAGAGAACGAGATAATGCATCAGGCTGCCCTACATTGGGAAATTCACTGTTTTTCGAGAATATAAAAAGTACCGCAATCAAGCTGATGGTAATACCCAAACAAATTTGTAATAAGTCTGCCGGTAGCGCCAGGCCGATAAACGCTCCCACAATACTGAAGGTGGATGCAATAAGCGCCACCGGCAAGGCCAGTCGCAAATTAGCCAGATTGGCTTTCAGTAAACCAGGGCCTGCCGCCAGGGCACCTGCCAAGGCGACAATCAGTCCCGCGCCCCGTACAAAATCCAGGTGGAACGGAAAGAAACTACCTACGATGGGTACAAACAGCACTCCGCCACCCACACCCGCCATCACAGCCACTATGCCCATAACAAAGCATGTTACCAGCAATATAAGAGGCCACGCCCACCAGGGCATCCCCGGCGTTCCCGAGGCCTGGGTCACTGCCGAGGCCACCTGGGAGTTGTTAGCCAGCTCCATGATCATGCTTGCCTTGGCTAAAATTCCTTCCAGCATATTTTTCCCCCCGCTACTATAATCTTTTTTTTAAAAGTAATCACTTTACAATTAATAACCAAATAATATAGCATTATTAAATTTATAACGTCTGGCTCATTTAACCGCGAACCAGGTACTCTCCAGTTCATCCCCCCTTTGTTCCTTTTTTGCAATTTGAGAATGTGATATAATGAATTTGCGTTCTTTACATTCCCGACGGAGAATGTGAAAAAAATTATTTTTATTGATTGTTTATCGTTGCATATATCATGCCAGAATAAATATCGCATCATCTGTGGATTTTTAAACACTCAACAACATTACCATTGTTTGATAAGAGACAATTTTATTTATTAATTATTTATCCGAGTCAAATGTGAACCAAGACACAAGTAAAATAAAGGCTTGCACTATTGCATAATAACAGACAGTCATTTGTGCGTTATCAGACAATCTTTATAATAATGGCTTGCAATTATTTCGTTAAACAATTACAATTGTTAAAAAGAGCACAAAGCCTAATCAGCGCCTGGCTTCACCCAAATTATTACAGAAAGGTAATCCCATGAATAAGATAAATACCGGTTTTTTTGACGGGTTGATTGGTGGAAGCTTGCGTAATCAATTTTTGCTGATTATCACGCTGCTGCTAATAATTCCAATACTGGTAATTCTATATGACTTGTTTTTTGCCAGCCGCAGCGATGAAGCCATGTTTATAGAGCGCGAGGAAAAACTGGGCACCATTATTAATTCAGTGATAATACCTGACATTAAGAAAACAATTACTAACACTAGTAGTGACACAAGTATCAACAACCTTGATACCACTCATAAAACTGAACTGCTTAAAGCAGCATTCGACGAAGCAGCCAAACCACTGGTACCCAGTAATCCGGGAGTGCGCTTCGGGCTATATATTCCCGAAACAGGCCAGATCTTTGTACAGGGTTTTTTGCACCAGTACCGCGATTTAAGTCCGGAGGAACAAAGAGATAGGGAAAGAAGGATTTTGGATGAGGCCAACAGCGGTTTAATTAACGTAGCCGCCGGGGGGCAACCGCTGGCACGTCTGGCCAGCAGCTTAAATGACCAAACATTTGAATACTTGTCCCCGGTTTATATTGACAACCAACTGGTTGCCGTTGCCTGGGCCGACCAAGGGGTACACCCCATCTTTGCCCAAAGTCGCTACTTTCGTACTCTAACTCGTTATTTCACCCTACTGGCACTGCTGATCAGTCCCATTGGAGCACTGATTGTCGTGCACAATTTATCCAGCGGGGTGACTAAAATAAAAAACGGACTCCACATTATGGAAAGGGATCTCAGTCACCCTATACCTGACTTACCCGGTGAGATCGGCCAAATAGCCCAGGAGATTAATAAAATGGCAGAATCTCTGGCCGAAAAGGAAAAATTGGAGGAGGAGTTGCGCCGCTCGGAACGATTGGCGGCACTGGGACACTTGGTTACCGGTGTGGCCCATGAGTTGCGCAATCCAATTGGTGTCGTAAAAACCACCGTGCAGTTAATGGAGAAGGATTTCGCCCACATCAGCGAAACCAAAGAATATGTAAAAGTAATTAATGAGCAAATCAGCCGCTCCAATAGAGTTATTGAGGAATTACTAGATTTCGGGCGTCCCAGTAAACAGATAGTCCAAAGCGCGTCCATCAATGCCCTGCTGGAAAAAGTATTAACCTTTACTTCTTCCATGCTACGCCAGCAGCGTATCCAACTAAAGTTACAGCTGGACGAAAGCATACCCGCCGCAGAGGTGGATGCGGAAAGAATCAAGCAGGTTTTCGTTAATTTAATACTGAACGCCACCCAAGCCATGCCCGATGGTGGAACATTGACCATTAGAACTTATCATGACAATAAATGGGCATATACTGATTTTACGGACAACGGCCAAGGTATCGATTCATCTGAACTGGATAGTATATTTGACCCGTTTTATACCACCAAGGAAAGCGGTACCGGTCTAGGGCTATCCATCAGCCACCAGATAGTGCGCATGCACGGCGGCCATATCAACGTGAGAAGTCATGTTAAAGAAGGAACCACCTTTACAGTACAATTACCCCTGCCGGAAATATTGGATCTTTATAATTAATGTCATCAAACTGGGGGGATAAACATGGCACCTAAAATATTAATAGTTGATGATGAAGAGCATATGTGTTGGGCACTGGACCGGGCCATGCGCCAGGAAGGTTACCAGACCCTGGTGGCCTACCGGGGCCAACAGGGTCTAGGGCTGATTCGAGAAGAGTCTCCTTCACTGGTAATTTTGGACCTGCGCATGCCGGACATGGATGGCATGGAAGTTTTAAAGGAAGCCAAAGCTATCAACCCAAAGCTTCCTGTTATTATGCTTACTGCCCACGGCACCATTGAAACAGCCATTGAAGCTATGAAAATGGGTGCTACCGACTATATCACCAAACCTTTTGATTTAGACGAGTTGAAACTGGTGATCAAACAAAACTTGTTATTAAGCCAGCTGGAAACCGAGGTAACTTTCCTGCGCTCAGAGCTGACCAGCAAATACGATAACATTGTGGGCCAAAGCAGAATAATGCAGGAAATTATCGCCCTTATTGAAAGGGTCGCCCACAGTAATGCCAGTGTATTAATTACCGGCGAAAGCGGCACAGGTAAGGAAGTGGCCGCTGTAGCCGTTCACAATAACAGTCCGCGGCATAATGCCCCCTTTGTTGCAGTCAACTGTGCAGCCCTACCGGAACAATTATTGGAAAGTGAGTTATTCGGCCATGAGCGGGGTGCCTTTACCGGCGCAATGACACGCAAACTGGGGCGCTTTGAACTTGCGGACAAAGGAACCATCTTTTTAGATGAGATTGCCGAAATGCCTTTAAATATGCAGGCTAAACTGCTCAGAGTACTGCAGGAAAAAACGTTTGAGAGAGTTGGTGGCACTGAAACACTTTCTGTAGATGTTCGGCTTATTGCAGCCACCAATCGCCAGCTGAATGAAGCGATTACCAAAGGTGAATTCAGAGAAGATTTGTTTTACCGGTTAAATGTAATACATATCCACCTGCCGCCGCTCAGGGAGCGCAAAGAGGATATACCACTGCTTGCTAAGCATTTTTTAAATAAATATGGGATAACGTACCAAGTAGAAAACATATCTGTCCAGGCTATGGAGCTTTTATGCAACTACAACTGGCCAGGTAATATTAGGGAACTGCAAAATGTTATTGAGCGGGCTGCCATTATTTGCCACGGCACAACTATTAATCCTGAGCATTTGCCCAGAGAGCTTTATGCTTCTCCCCAACCAAGTTCAGGTTTGTTGCTGGAAATTCCGGAGCATGGCATATCGCTGGAGGAAGTGGAAAAGGAACTGATTTTAAAAGCTTTGAAAAAAAGTGATGGTAACCAAACCAAGGCTGCTCAATTATTAGGTATTACCCGTTCGGCATTGCTTTATCGATCACAAAAATACGGGGTTACCTGGAATTAAAATAATTTTTCTAAAATAAATAAAAAAATACTCCGGCTAGAAGGATTTTCTGAATCAATTCAGAATATTTTATACAATAATCCCTTGACAATATAACGTATATAAATTATTATACGTAAGTTAATTAAGAGAGCCATGACCCGTCGGGTCAGACAAATGAAAATAACGCCGGGGGCGCATTTTTATAAATTTAAGCGAAAAATGGTGGTGGCTATGGCTAAGGAATTGATATCGGATAAAGGCCCGGTAGTAATTGAAGGGCCAGTTTCCCAGGCATATCTGGACACATTGGAAATTAACCAGGCTTTAAACAACTTCAGAAATGCTAAGCGGCAAAAAGAGGCGCTTGGGTTGGTAGCCAACCTTCCCGAAGGAATGGTTTACATCGCCCGATCTGGACAGGAAATAATTGGCTATATTCTATTTCACTACCCTAATCAGTATAGCCGGTGGGTCAGACATCCCCGCATCCTGGAATTAGGTGCCATTGAAGTCAGCCGGGAATGGCAGAAAAGGGGTCTGGCCAAGGCGATTTTGCATGAGGCCTTTAAAAACCCCGTACTGGAAGAGTATGTAATAATCACTACAGAATTCTATTGGCACTGGGATCTGAAAAACAGCGGTCTTGGAGTGTGGGAATACCAGAGTATGCTCAAGCACATTTTTGGATCAGTAAACTTTAAGCGGCGGCACACTGACGACCCTGAAATCCTAGAACACTCCGCCAATATGTTAATGGTACGCATAGGTAAGAATGTAAGCAAGAATCATATAGAAATGTTTGACGAGCTTACCTACCAGAACTCTATCATCATATAAAAAAAAGCCCGGGATAAAAATCCCGGGCTTTTCACTTTTATTCGTTTATATAAATATTACAAAACAGAGCCGGCTAAATACCCCTGGTAAATGGCATGCATTGCTTTGCGCGGGGCTACCGCATCACCTACCATATAGACTTCGGGCAGCTGTTCCTTCACCCTTTCACACAAATCATTAAGCGAGCGCGACCCCACCGCAAGCACTGCTTAAAAAATAAACAACCGGATTTGCTCCGGTTGCAGCTAACTAAAAGACTAATTTTTAATCGTTATCCAACACCTTTTGGGTATCAATGTCATGCATAATGGCAACCGGCTGCTTCTTTTTCTCAAAACCAATTATTTGCTTCATTTTCTCCACCCTGGTGGGCAAGTCACCGGTTATTTCCACATAAGGCACGTTCATAATATCGAGGAAGTTTTTAATTTTTTGATCAACTACCACTGCATATTCATCATCCTGGTAACGAATGCCGTCTTTTTCAAAGGCAAACTCCCTGGGAATGTAAAACACATCATATCCCGGCAGGTCCTTCATGGCCCATTCAAAAAGCTTTATTAATGCATATGTTTCCTTATCGCTTTTGAAATCACAATTCATTAAACCGTAAACATAGTTAAGAATAGTAGCATTATCACAGAAAATAATATCGCAATGTCTCAACTCATTTTCCCGGCGCTTTTGACCCTCATATAGCAAAAACTGCTCAAAAATTGTGAAAGGTGTACCATAGCGAGCAATATAGGTACGGGCATACTCCAGACATACATCGCTAATATACCCGGCCAGGCTGTATTCTACGTCAAGCTGTTTGCAAAGCGTAGTTTTGCCGGTGCCAGGCCCCCCCAGTATGGCTATTTTTCTTGTTTTTTCTTTCCTCTGCCGCATTATTTTATCCCCCCTTACCTTATATTATTTCTGCGCTTGTGCACTTTTTCCTTTATCGAGAAAACAGTTGCAATCAGTAACGCGCGTTTATCACCGCCGAATACTCTTCGGCACTACCCGCTCCGCTATAAAGCGAAAACCAGCTTTAAAATTATTATACATTAATTTGCCTTGTTCCCTGTTAATATTATGGCTAGCCGGCTTGTCATTAATTTCCAATTACTATCGCTAGAAATATATTCAACTTTTTAATTTAGAAGCAGGATTTTATATTAAAACTGACGAAGCTTTAGGGTAAAATAAATGGCCACAAATGTGTCCTAATTTAAAAGCTGCAAGGGAAGAGGAGGAGAATCATGTCAGAAGCAGTTAATTATTTTGATGAGGTTAGAGAAGTTGTCCTGGAAATGGGCGGCCAAGATATTACCTTATGTAAACAGTGCGGCTTGTGCAGCGGCTCCTGCCCCTGGGGCAGGATGGAAAAAGAGAGCCCATTCAGCATTCGCCAAATGATTTACATGGGTCGGCTGGGCCTGGACGGTTATGAAAGCGACGATATTCTTTTTGCCTGCACCACCTGCGGTCAATGCGTAGTGCGCTGCCCCCGCGGCGTAAACATTATTAATGTCGTTCGTGCCATGCGCTCCGTACTTTGTGAAACTGGTGGCATTCCCAAAAACCTGAAAGCCGTGCTGGGCAGTATTAACAGCAACAGCAACCCCTGGTCCCAAGACAGCGAAAAGCGTACCTCCTGGACCCAGGGACTGGATATTCCCACCTTTAACGGTGAGCAAGAATATCTGCTGTTTGTTTGCTGCACATCAGCTTTTGACGGCCGCAGCCAGAAGATTGCCAGGGCCATTGCTACCACCCTGCAGAAGGCGGGTGTCAGTTTCGGTATTATCGGCAATGAAGAGAAATGCTGCGGTGAAGCTGTACGTAAAATTGGTGCCGAAGAGGAATTCACCAACCTGGCAGAAGCTAATATTGAACTGTTTAACGGCAAAGGAGTCAAGAAAATCATCACTACCTCGCCCCACTGCTACTGGACATTTAAAAACGAATACCCCGAATTTGGCGGCGAGTTTGAAGTAATTCATTATACCGAATTATATGCCCAGCTGCTTAAAGATGGCAAAATCAAGCCTGCTAAAGGGCTGGATAAAAAAGTCATTTACCATGAGCCATGCTATCTGGGCAGGCACAGTAAAGTGTTCGAGGCACCACGGGAAATAATAACTTCCATTCCTGATGTACAGTTTATGGAATTTGATAAAATCAAAGACGACAGTATGTGTTGCAGTGGCGGTGGAGCCCGCATTTGGATGGAAACCGAAGCCGGTATGCGCTTCTCGGATGTCAAGGCCCAGGAAGCTATGGACAAAGAAGCCGATTACCTGGTCACTGCCTGCCCCTACTGCATTGTTATGCTGGAGGACAGCCTGAAAAATATTGACAAGGACGAAAAAATGGCGGTTAAGGATCTCAGTGAATTAATAGCTGACAGCATGGAATAAAAAAATCATAAAAGAACTAACTCCAGGTCCGGTCGAATTTTTTTTTCGGCCGGGCTTTTTTGACTTATTAATCAAGCAAAAAGTGCACATACTATATCTAAATAAAACTAGTTAAACAGGAGGTTAGGGAAAATATGCTATCTACTACAAGCCTTGCCGATTTTTTGCGCAAAGCCAATGAAAGGCTGCCCGAGGAAGCGGAAAGGGTGCTGCAGGCGTTGTTGGAACAAGGCAACATGAACAAAGAGGATCTTTCACTGTCTGCCCGGGTTAAAAGGGCAGTGTTGGATCATATTATCATGCAGCTGTATGCACTGGGTCTGGTGGAAATTTCTACAGAAGGAAAAAGCAAAATTTGCAGCGCCACCAAGTTGGGCAACGAATTTTTTAGCCTGGTCAAGGCCGGATAATTGCTCCGGCCTTATTTTTTGGACCGCCGCACTGTTGGACATGTTATAATAATGCCTAACATTAAGATCCTAATATAAGGAGTATATTGATGGCGGAGAATATAGAAATACTGAAAAAAATCCCATTATTTGCTTTACTGGAAAATGAACAGCTAAAAGAAATGGAAAAATTCATTTTAGAGCGGAACTACCAAAAAGGAAGAATTATTTTCATGGAGGGTGAGCCGGGCGAAGCGGTATTTTTTGTTAAGTCCGGCCGGGTCAAGGTAACCAAACAAACCAAAGACGGGCGAGAGCATATATTACATTTTATCAACCCCGGGGAAGTATTCGCGGAAGTGGTTTTATTTGACGATGGCACTTATCCGGCCACCGCTGAGGTAATCGAGGACTGCACCGTGGGCTTTATTAGAAACGCTGATATGGAAAAAATCATTGGCACTAACCCCGATATGGCTCTGGGATTGCTTAAAATCATGGCCCGGCGCTTGCGCATATCTCAAAACCAGCTGATTGAGCTGGCTTTAATGGATACTACCCGCCGGGCCGCCAGCATGCTGCTTTTCCTGGCCGGTGAACAGGGTACTAAAACTGACCGGGGTATAGTCATTGACATTTCGTTGACCAATCAAGATCTGGCCAGTTTAATTGGCACTTCCCGGGAAACCGCCAATCGCATAATTAATGATTTTAAAAGACAAAAGGCTATTGACGTTAAAAAAGGCCAGGTAACTATACTGGACAAGTATAAGTTACGTTCGTGGATCTGAGGAAGATCGTGCCCCTATACCCATTACAGTGCTTCAAGTTGAAAATGCAGCAAGTCGCTTTGTTAACAAACTTTTCGTCTATTACTCGATAATAGCACTTAAAAAATGATGTAAAATATTGGCTGTCATGCCCCAAATAAAATAATTTTTGTATTCATATATATATGTGGGGTAGGACCAGCGCTTAGTCCAATCACCCCTATATGTTTCCGGCACCCGGTGCAGAGGAAAATCTTTACTATAACGGGTGGCCACCTCTACTTTACTCACCTGCGGGGGGTTGAACTGAAAAAAGGATAAGGGCACAGTAAAAACTTCAGCCACCTCGCCACGGTTGGGTGCAATATTCCCGGGGGACAATATCCGTCCCACAAAGGGGTATATCAATGTTCCCATAGGGGTAACCAGCACATCCAGCGCACCTATGGTCGTTATATCACCGGTGGACAATCCCAGTTCCTCAGCAGCTTCCCTCACGGCGGCGGAACCCGGTTGACTAAGCTCGTTTTCCTCTACTTTGCCCCCGGGAAAACATATTTCCCCGGGCTGCCTGTTAAGGTGTTGGGAACGCACCTCAAACAGGATCTCGAGACCACCGGTACTATATACCAGCGGTAGAAGCACCTCCGATACCAGGTAATTATTTTTATCCATTAAATCTAATTTTCCATTGTTTAGTTTTTGCATAATTTTATTTTCGTTCATAATCCGCTCCATAAAAAATTTCTATATAAGCAACCCTGGACATTACCGAGCAAGAGTTTGCAAACCTGCTTATAAAAGCACGCATGCACGACTGCTTATATATATGCCCTGGCACAAATAAGTACCAGACCAAATATAACACCAGCTTATTATAGCATCTTATTATTTTAACCTTCACCTTTTTCAACTTTAAAGCTTACGTTTTATATTGTCAATATTAGCACGGTTTATCCGCGCCGGTCGATGCCTTATTGCATGCTTTATCGTATGCTTAACTGTTACAACCCGTATTTATTCTGCAGCTGCCTGGATATCTGGTTAACTGCATGAAAGGCTCTTTCCACAGTAGCAGCACCATCGGCATTAACCAGGCAGCACCGGGCCGGTGCCAGCCAGGCACGGTCTAAAATAACCTCCAGCGGTATCCCCCGGCCTGACAAGTAACTCCAGTATTCCTCCAGCCTGCGCGCCAGCATATCCACGCTTTCTACATTTAATTCCTCGGTGAGGGTGGGCACAATACCCCAGGAAATTATGGCACCACGCTCTAAAAAAGTTTTTATTTCATCAACATAGCGGGTAAATATGTGCCCGTTACCATAGATGTCTACGGATAGAATATCCAAATCCAACCCGCTCAGTAGAAATGACCAATCTGGATTGCCGCATAAGTGCACGCCGCGGGGACCCTCCAAGGTATCTAAAAAACCGGCAAAATCTCTTTTAGCCAGATCACTTGCATACCCCGTAAAGGACCCGAACAGTATTTCCAGCCCCGGTTCATCCACCCACACAAAGGGCACAGGGTGCACATCAAGCAGCTGGCGGTATTGAGCATTAATTTTACGGGCAATAAAATCAAACATAAATGAGCGTATTTCGTCATTATAAATTATGGGTTTCATATTTTCATCGGTGACCTTGAGCCCAAAGCTGATGGGCCCGATATTTTGCCCGCGCACCACTGCGAACTCGCTTAAATCCTGCTTTAAAAAGGTTTTAAACGCTGCGGAATAGGCATCAGAAAGCGTAAAAGTACTTTCCTCCTCACTGTGCACTGCGTATGCGCCCAATTCTTCGTAAAAAGCGTTTGTATCCAGCCATAACTTTTTCTTTTGTTCATCCAGCCTGATCCCGGGAAAATTTTCGCTTACTTGTACGTACATGTCCTCGTAAAAGCTATACCCGGGGAGCTGAGGCCAAAAAGGGATATCCATGGTAAGAGCAACTTCCATAGCAGCGTTTATTTCCTTATGGGGCAATATACCCATAGCAGTGGTCATACAATTACCCGGTAGTTTTAGCATAATAATGCACCTCCTGTTGGTTTCCCCTTGAACCTTAACAGGAAACCACCTGTTTTGCCACATTATATATAATTTAGCCGTCTAAAACCATATTATTAATAACTGGTTGACCGTGATATTTATCACACCCGGTGCATAGTTTTGAGCCATTTAGCCGGGAATTTTATTTTCAAGTCATGCTACAATCAAAAAACCGGTTAGCAATGATACAGGCTATAAAGTTACTTGCCCAGCCGTTACTTTGACTTGCAATTAAACACCATCATTGTAAACAGCTATAAAAGTTCTGTTTTACTCGATAGTTTCCTTAACCCGCCTGACCAACAAACTACAACAAAGCCGGATATTTTGCTCCGAGTAAATGCGCAGGTTACCGGTATAATAGTATTCAAACAGTTCTTCAACAACCGACATCTCATCCAATCCCTTTTGCAGCAATAGGATAATCTTTTCCCGAGCCCATTCCGCCTCAGTACGAGCTAAATTCCAGAACTCCCGGACCTGTTTTGATCCTTGAATGATTTGTTCATGTGCGCCGGCCAGTATGCTTACCGGCAAATCCGCCAGGCGGTTGATGGTGGAGACGTACTTTTCATAGCTTTCAAAGAAAATAGGAAACAAGCGATTATTGTCAATGGGAAAACCTGCGCAATCCGAGCTGAAGAGCACTTCCCCTTCGGGGAGATAGGCCACTAAACTGCACGGGCTGTGCCCCGGGGCATGGTAGAATTGCAAACGCACCCCAGGGGACGGTTCCCAGCACATCCCATCCTCAATAACATCGTCCACATCAATGGTTGCTGGAGCAGCAATGCCGGCTGTTTCCGTTAAATAACCCTCATTGCACAGCACCCGGGTCATGGCAGCGTCTTCTGCAAAAAAGTGCGCCACCACTTTGGAACGCTGCAGAACATCCCGAGCTTTGGCCGATGCGGCAACACGCGCGCCGGGGAACAACTGTCGCAACCCGGGCATGCCACAAACATGGTCAAAATGAGCATGCATAATCACCAAATGATTAATTGACGGTGCAATATCACTACTTTGCACCTGGCCCGCAACAGCAGGTACCACGGCACTAACGGCACCTTCCAACAGCACCGCTGGATTTTTACCAACAGCGTAAATACGAAAGTGCCGGTTGCCCAGCACGGTTATCTGTTCAGTTAAGTACAATATGCTACCGCCTTTCTGTGAAAATCGCAAAAACCAGTTCAGTAGTTCAAATACCTATTTTCCTGGTCGGCATTAACACTTTTTTTTCTTTCACGGCAAAAATACCATGCGGAGATAAACGAATTTCCGGCAAGTGGGTGGCAGAAAGAAAATGGATAGTATACAACAAGTCATAATGAGTATGGCCTTTTTTAGCCAGTAATGAGTACAGTTCTTGACATTTTGCAATTAATTCATCAAGGGACTGGTCGCTCATCATACCACCCAGAGTCAGGGGTAATTCGAAAACTATTTGCCCATCTTCAGCAACCACCACACCACCTCCAATGTCAAACACACGCCTGGTGGCTCGCAACATCTCCTCAGGATTTCTCCCCAACACCGCAATATCACCTGAATAGGTATTAGAACAGGCCATTCCGGACAGGTCGTCAGCAAATCCGCCAGCTATTCCGCTACAGATCCAGTTCCCCATATGGTCCAGCAGGGCGGCATAAATCAAGCCGGATTCACCGGTTATGTCTATCACACCATCCCGCACCGGCAGTTTTAAATCCCGTTGTTTGGTTATTGCCGGGCTGACAAACTGCATTACTGGAAATAAACCATCATAAGCAGGGGGTATAATATCAGTCCTCTCAATATGATAACTCGAGATCGAAGTAATGTTATAGTCTTGCCAGTTAGGTTGATCAAATTCTATAAGCTTTCTGCCTTTTTCCGCCGCCAAAGTACCTTCAGTTAACACTTTTACAGGTGTAGGGTTGGTCAGATCCTCCAGGAAAAGAATGTCTGCCAGCTTACCGGGGGCTATACCGCCCAGTTCATTGTCTAATCCGTAGTATGTCGCCGGATTGATAGTAGCCATACGGTAAGCTTCCACCGGGGGCAAGCCGGATTCAATGGCTAAACGCAGTATATAATCGGTGAATCCATGTTGTATGGTTGGAGGTGTTGTACCATCAGTGGTAATCATGGTTCTGCGCAAATCCACTTTGGCGTTTAATAAATCCTGCAGTAATTTAGGCAGATCCGGTCTGAGTGAACTATGACGCAACGTAGCGTACATGCCCAGGCGCAAACGTTGTATAGCTTCCTCCCCCGTAATACTTTCATGACAAGCTGTTACCCCTCCGGATGTCAGCGCGTTTAAAGTTTGCAAGGACGCTCCGGGCGCATGGCCCTCAACACGTTTGCCTAACCGGCTTGCCGTGAGCATATTATTAAGCATTTGTTCCCTGCCGGAAATCAGTGAAGGCCAGTCAGTGAGTTCCCCTGCCTGCCTGGCCACCGTTTGGTCCAATAGGTACTCAATTCTTTGCATTGAGAATTGTTCCATACGCTGAGGGGAATATGTTTGGGGATCCAGGCGAACCCCCCAAAGTATTTTTACCGGCAGTTCAGCTAGTTCTTGCCAGAGATGGGTCAGCTGCCTTTCATCCATGTTATTAAAAAAAAATAGGCTGTCGCATATTAAAGTAGTAGTTCCCAAAGTCATTACTTTTTCGGCCAGGGTAACCGGGTTATATGTTTGAAAAGGATGGGCATGAGGTTCAATATATCCGGGACAAAGATATAAACCTTTTGCATTCAGCACCCGGGTTTCCTTTCCAACCATGTTGACTGCATCACCCACATATGCTATATGGCGACCTTTTATTGCCACATTTGACTTAACTAATTCACCTGTGTAAACATTTACCACCATACTATCTGTAATATAGAGGTCAGCTTTGACGTCACCCTTTGCAGTACAAATTAAATTATATAAACTCTGCCTGTTTAAAGGTCGCAATTTTTGATTTTTCATAAAACCTCCATAATAATAGTTTATATAAAATTAATTATATCACCAGCATAATACAACTTTCCAGAACATTATAAATATTTACTAATCAACAGATAACTCGTGACACTATTTAAAGATTTAATACTTTTGGGCTAGCCCACAATTCCTCCCTTTGCTTAACAGACAGGTGGCCATATTGATTGTAAAATATATTTAAGCTTTATTTATGCATCTGCAAAGGGGTTGTACCAATGGTTCTGAAAAATTTTTCTCTACCATCCCAATCAATTTTTCAAAATATAACTGAGCTTGAACGGGTGTCCTCCGAATTAAATACCGTTCGGCATCTCTACAACCAACTGGACACTATTATCGAAACCTCTTTTGATGGTGTTATGATTACAGATGTGCATGGCAGAGGTGTTAGAATAAATCAGGCCTTAGCTCGCTTAACCGGTCTTGACGATAGCTATTTTATCGGTAAGCGAATAGATGATTTATTCAGGAAAGGTATTTTTAAATGGGAATCTGTAACCATTAAAGCTTTACAGGAAAAGCGCACAGTTACTGCTTATCAATATATTAACCCAACGGGCAAAGAGGTGCTGGTGACGGGCAATCCTGTGTTCGACCATTTGGGCAAAGTAACGGGCGTAATAACTAATGTTCGGGATATTACTGAATTAAACCAATTAAAGGAAAAATTGCAACAAACTCAAATTTTAAATGAACAGTATCATACTGAACTTTACCAGTTATTGTTAGAAAAGTTTCATCATGACACGGTTATTGTTGAAAACAAGGAAATGCAAAAGATTTTATATTTAGCTATCAAGTTAGCCCAAACAGATAGTACAGTGTTAATTACCGGTGAGTCTGGCGTCGGTAAAGAAATAGTTGCCAGGGTTATACATAATAGTGGTGACAGGGCAAAGTATGGCAAATTTGTACAAATTAACTGCTGCGCCATCCCTGAGACTTTACTGGAAGCAGAGCTTTTCGGCTACGAGGCAGGTGCCTTCACAGGGGCTAAAAAACAAGGGAAAATGGGACTATTTGAACTGGCTAATAAGGGCTCAATTATGTTGGATGAAATAGCCGAAATGCCGTTAAGTATACAAGGTAAGCTGCTGCGCGTACTACAAGAACAAGTGCTTTATCGATTGGGCGGCACCAAGCCCATAAAGGTTGATGTTAGAGTTATTGCCGCTGCTAATAAAGATTTGTGGGAATGTGTACGAGAGGGTACTTTCCGGGAGGATCTTTATTACCGTATTAATGTAATACCCATAAAAGTTCCTCCACTACGCCAACGCATTGAAGACATTGCACCGCTGGCACTGCATTTTCTTAAGAAATGCAAGGAAAAACATAAAATAGAAAAACGGTTGGATTCTGAAGCACTTACGGAATTGGAGAGATACTCCTGGCCCGGTAATGTTCGAGAAATGGAAAACATTATTGAGCGACTGGTTATCCTGTATGAAGGAGATGTTATTCAGGCTCAGCAGGTCAAAGAACAGCTGCTACTGCATGATAAGAAAACAATTCCACCAGTTACCATTAACTATTTACTGCCGATAAAGGATGCACATGATATACTGGATAAAGAGTTACTGGATATGGCTATAAATCGTTACACAACATCACGAAAAGCAGCTAAGGCATTGGGCATTTCACATTCCAGTGTAATCCGTAAAATGGCGCGTTATAATATAAAAACACAAAAAAGGCATAATGCCAGCAAGTAATACTAATTAAACGCATATAGAGCATGGTGCAATACTGAAAAAAAATGGTTCAACCAGGCACCAAAAATCAATTTGGCACCAACTAATTATTAAGACATTATATCTGCAAATAACCAATCACCGCTAAATTTGCGCCATTCAGGCCACTTGGACAACTAATTAGATATGAAACAAAAAATTAGGCATCTTATTTGCTACTGTATGCTGCTAAAGGAAGGGGGAGTAATAATGTCACCATCACCAATAATTTTTGCGGAAAAATTTAATGCTGCAGAGTATTTTGTAGACCAAAACATTAAGGCGGGACGTGGTGAAAGAGTAGCTATCTATTATGAAGATAAAACTATTACTTATCAGGAGGTATATGAAAACGTAAATCGTACCGGTAATGCATTATTAACTTTGGGAATAGGATTAGAAGACAGGGTAATGCTGTTGCTTTTTGATTGTCCCGAGTTTGCTTACAGTTTTTTTGGTGCTATGAAAATCGGTGCTGTACCGGTTCCCACCAATACAATGCTTAAACCGAGAGACTACCTTTACTTATTAAACGACAGCCGTGCTAAAGCAATAATTGTCAGCCAGGAACTACTGGGCAACATTATTGAAATATACGATGAGCTTCTATATCTAAAGCACATCATTGTGGTTGGCGATGACGCACCTGAAAAGTATTTTAATTTTTCAGACCTTTTGAAAAAGTCAGCCACGGATTTGTCCACTGCTGCCACAACAGCGGACGACCCTGCCTTTTGGCTTTATAGTTCGGGAACCACCGGTTTTCCAAAGGGTGCCGTGCATTTGCATCACGATATGATTTACTGTGCCGAATATTATGCCAAGGGCATTCTCGGTATCAATGAAAATGATATTACTTTTTCAGTGGCCAAATTATTCTTTGCCTACGGGCTTGGTAACGGCCTGTACTTTTCTTTCAGCGTTGGTGCATCCACAGTATTAGTACCTCAAAGACCGACGCCGGAATCAGTATTGAAAACTGTTACTAAATACCGCCCCACACTTTATTTTGGAGTACCAACATCCTATGGTGCAATACTGCAAATAGAAAATGCAGAACGGGATTATGATTTGAGTTCCATCAGGCATTGTGCATCAGCCGGCGAATCATTACCCGCACCAATATTTTTAAAGTGGAAGGAAAAGTTTGGACTGGAAATATTAGATGGCATAGGTTCCACAGAAGTATTGCATATATTTATAAGCAATAGACCGGGTGCAATTAAACCAGGAAGCACTGGTCAAGTTGTACCGGGTTATGAAGCTAAGATTTTGGATGCCGATGGAAACCGCGTACCGCAAGGTGAAGTCGGTACTTTAATGGTTAAAGGGGATAGCATAGCGGCTTATTACTGGAACAAACACCAGAAAACCAAAGAAACCTTCATCGGTGAATGGATAAATACCGGTGATAAATACTATCAAGATGAAGATGGATATTTCTTCTATGTCGGCCGGGGCGATGATATGATCAAGGCTGGCGGAATATGGGTCTCTCCAGTGGAAGTTGAAAATGCATTAATGGCTCACCCGGCAGTGCTTGAATGCGGTGTGGTGGGCAAACCTGATTCTGATGGAATGTATAAGCCACTTGCTTATGTAGTTTTTAAACAAAATGTAGATTCTAATGATCAGCTTTTAGAAGAGTTAAAGAAATTTGTCAAATCGAATATTGCTCCTTATAAGTACCCGCGTTGGGTTGTACCGGTTGAAGAACTGCCTAAAACAGCAACGGGCAAAATTCAAAGGTATAAGTTAAGGCAGCAGGCCATTGAATCTACTGTGTTGGAATAAAAATTTTAGTTGTTTTAAAAGTTAAGATAGATAAAATTAATTTTCTCAAAATTTTTTAAATAGAAACAATAAAAAACCGGCAAATTATACATATAATTATGAATACTTTGACCGGTTTTTTGTTTTTAAGCATTGCTGGCGATTAGTCGTCAAAAGTATTTAGCTGCAGCAAAATACAAGCTTTAAGGTTGTACAATTCCAACCTGTACAACCTTAAAGCTTGCGAAAGAGTTTAAAATATTAACTTTATGAAAATAAAATCTCCTTACTGCGCACATCGTACAGTCCGGAAGGGGTTATTCTGATAAAAGGCACTCCTGTATGCGCCAAAAAGTCCAGTGTTATCAAAGGACCGGATTTACAACCCCTTTCCATGAGATACTGTTCAATCACCTTTAATTCTCTATTCAGGCTACCCATGTCCCGGTTTGACATAATTCCTCCTATAACCATTGGACATTCTCCTTTAATTTGCCCTCCATCCACCAGCACAAGTCCACCACCTATTTCCATCATCCGGTTAAAGGCTAGTGCCATATCATCTTCATTATTACCTATTACAAATGGTGTATGGTGGTCGTGGGCAGTGCTGGTGGCCAAACCGCCAATAGAAGCACCGTAGCCTTTCATAAACGCCGTGGCAAACCTATCCCTATTAATGTGTAACATACTAATTTTAAGTATATCTTCGTCATTAATTATAAGTTCGCCGGATTTTACCGGTAGTTTCACATAATCTAACTTGGTGATAGTACGATTTACAATTTTTATCACGGGAACTTGCTCATATTCTCCATCCGCTGCAACGGCCTTAACTAAAAAATGCTCGGTTACAGCAGCCTTAAAGGAAGGCACCCGTCCGGAGCGCCAGTTCCCAGGATGAAAGCGTGGGCAATTTAGTTGAGAATGTTGTATTAATTTACCGTTTTCCGCCACTATCTCACCATTGACCATTACCTTTACCGGAGCAGGTAATGACGGGTGCTCCAAAAATAGTATATCCGCATATCGTGAGGGTCCAATCCCTCCCACCACCCGGTCAATCCCCAGGTATTGAGCAGGATTTATAGTTGCCATTTGTATCGCCTTCACCGGAGGTACACCGCACCTGATAGCTTCTTCAACCAAAAATACCATATAGCCGTGGGTTAAAATATCACCCGGGCTAAAGCAGTCCGGAGTTAACATCATCCATCTGGTATCCAACTCCGGGTCCATAGTAATTACACGCGAAAGGGCTTCCAAATCACTGCGAATAGATCCATGTCGAAGCATGGCATGTATACCAAGGTTAATCCGGTGTTGTATTTCCTCCGGGGTAATGCTCTCATGACAAGATGTTATGCCGACATTTATCAAAGCATTTAGTGTTTCAGGCGAACAACCTGCTCCATGGCCCTCTATGCGCTTATTCAAACGGCGAGCCAGATTTAGTTTGCTTAATACCGTTTCATCAAGATCGATAGCCCTGACCCAGCTTACCAACTCACCCACCGCAAGCACCCTGGGGTGATTGATGAATCTGGTATACTCCTCCATGGAGAGGCTTTCTTCACCCTCAAGATGTGGAAAAATCGGATTGGCTGCAGTAACAGCATAAAAGAATTTCAATGGCAGTTGTTCGGTCATATCCAGCAAAGCCTGAATACCAGTTACCCCCAGGGCCGCTGTTAATGATTTAGTATCAGTCATTATAGCCGTTGTACCCCGGGGAAGTATTTCATTTACCAGAGTTATTGGATTAGCGCCAAAATCAGTATGTCCGTGGGGATCAATATAACCCGGTGCCAGAAACATCCCCGTGGCATCAATAACTTCTGTTTCCTCACCTACCATACTATCTGATGTGCCGACATAAGCAATTCGGCTACCCTTTATAGCCACCTTGAGCCCGGACTGTACCTTGCCGGTGTAAGTATTGATTATTCTGGCATTATTAATAACTTTGTCGGCATGAACTCTGCCCAAGGGCACTTGAATTAAATCTTTATACTCTTCCATATTCATGTAGTAGATATTCCCCCTTTTAAAGAGGTCATCCAGTTCTTCATTACCTTCTGGCGGCAGTTGACCGTATTCTTGAAGGTATTGTTGTATGAGCTGGCTTTCCCACTGGTTGCACATTTTACCAGGAATGTTTAATAGCTCCGGAGGTGCAGGCTTCTGTACAAGTTAGCTTTGGCTCGCCGGTAGATGGTTTGCATGGCGCGCAAATATATTGTAATTGGTTACGGCTTTTATCCCTAACACCAACAACCTCATCATCATAGTCATCCTCGTAAATATAAAATATTTGTTCCGGGCAAGCTTTTACACATGGCTTTTCTACACAAGAGGCGCACTTCTCAGTATCAATACTGATAAAAAACTCACCGGCACCATCTTTGTAGCCATAATTAGCAATCATAATTTTCACCTCAGCCACCCATTTAACGGGGCATCACTTTTCCCCGGATTTTTCCACCAGTGCCTTGGCAAATAGAGCTGCCCCCAGAGCACCGGCTATTTGAGTATCATGTTTGGGCTTTAAGGCTTTAACACCCATTTCTTTCTCTATCCTACTTACCACACCATCGTTTTTGGCAATGCCACCGGTTATTGCAAAATCAAGCTCCATACCGTTCCTCTCTATGAGCGATACAACGCGGCGAGCCATAGCCAGGCAATATGCGGCCAGTACTTTTTCAGTGGACCAGCCCGAACGCAATAGGGCAATTGCCTCCGATTTGGCGAATACCACGCAGGTGCTGCTTACCGGCTCAGGCTCTTTTTCCACTTGAAGCGATCTATCACCAACTTCTTCAATGGATATATTAAGCAGGTCGGCAAAAACCTCCATACCACGTCCGGTACCAGCTGCACATTTGTCGTTCATCAGAAAGGAAGTAACTTTACCTTTTTCATCACAGTGAATGGCTTTACAATCCTGTCCTCCCATATCCAGGATGGTACGCACAGTGGGTCCGTACATATAATTTGCACCCCGAGCATGGCAAGCAATTTCCGTTATTGCTTTATCAGCGAAAGGGATATTGACGCGACCATATCCCGTACCCACTTTAAAATGAATATCGTCCAGGCTTAAGCCGGTACTTTCCATTGCCCAATTTATGGCATTTAAAGCGCTATTGGGGCTATTAGAACCAGTGCGCATAGTGGAGTATGCGTAAAGTTCACCGTCGCACATAATTACAGCCTGGGAACTAACTGAGCCCACGTCAACGCCGGCAGTGATAATATTGGCTTTACGCCAGTCAGTATCCGGGTTCTTCCAGTTATATTCTTTCCATCTCCAATACTCTTTCTTTTCAAAAACCATTTTTGTCCCCTAATTATTTTTTATTATACTATTATTTAAATTTTTCCTGTGCTGCCACGGCCGCGCCTACTGCGGAAACAAATTCAGGGTATTCAGGAATTAACGCTTTAACTTCAAGGCCTTCTTCCATAGCCCGCACATAGCCTACGTTTCTCGCCATTCCACCCACGAGGACTAGTTCCTTTGTCATTCCTACACGGCGAACCATGGAAACATTTCTGCCGGCAATGGCATCATTTACTGCTTTGGCTATATCCATTTTGGGTACATTGGCATGAATCAGCGATACTACTTCTGTTTCTGCAAAAACAACACATTGAGCGTTCATTGGTACCGCTTTATCGGACTGCAATGATAACTCACCAAATTGTTCTACGGGTATTTCCAGTGCCCGGGCCATTGATTCAACAAATGATCCTGCACCTGCTGCACATTTGTCGTTAATAGCAAAATCAATAACCTTTGCCCTATCGTTAGCTTTTATAGCTTTACCTCCCTCAGCACCCACATCCACAATTGTTCTGGCACCCGGGCAGAAATAAGTCGCTCCTTTGACAGCCGCACTAACATCGGAGATAGTCCCGTCCGCAGAACCAACATCCAATTTACCCGCACCGGTGGCTACACTAAATTGAATATCTTCCAATGCTAACCCGGCTTCGTTTAGAGCTTGAGCTAAAGCATCTTGTGCGGACTTCTTTAAATCAAAGCCGCTGTATACTAGTCCACGGGCTATAATTTTGCCATCCTTCATAATGATCGTTTTAGTAAACTTATTGCCTGCATCTATACCAGCAGTTATCATCTTATTTGCACTTCCTGTAATTATTCTAGTTTGCTAATGCTCAAACTATCCAATTGTTTATCAATATACTATAAAATAAATAGAAAATTTACGAAATCGCTTAAAAGCATGGATACTAGGTTATTTGAGGGTGAAACAAGGGTTAACCTTTTTAGGTTACTTCAAAATAAATAAGCCCTCAACTTGAAGGGCTATCATAGCAAATCACTTTAATATTAATTTACTGACCTGCTTGCATATAATTTGTATGTTAACCACCGCCTAAAAATGCAAGAAATAAAATTTCGTCACCAGGTAATACACTTATCTCTTTCTCACCAGGCCACAATATACGCCTGCCGTTTAATATAATTTGGTAAATATAGCCTATGTCACCAAATTCATCAAATAGTTCTTCCCTGAGATCAGGAAATTGATCCATAAGATGCTCCATTACATCTTCCATCGTTTTACAGGGATTTTTTATATGGTACTCACTGGTCCCAGTTATATTACTTAAATATGACATAAATTTAACGTAAATTGCCATTATTAATCTTCCCTAACATAATATTTAAAATCTTTAAATAAAAAGTCCGCTTAGTAACTAGTCATGGCTAAATTTCTCCCGCAGCAATCTATGCAATATCTTTCCTGTCCCGGTTCTTGGCAATTCATCATCATTGATGAAGTTAATTGATTTTGGCCGTTTATAACCGGCGATTTTATCTTTACAGAACATAATTATTTCTTTTGCTAGTTCGTCACTTGGTAAATAATTTTCGTGCAGGGTAATTACAGCTTTAATTGATTCACCCCATTTCTTATCCGGTACGCCAATAACAGCTAATTCTTTTACCGCCGGGTGCATGCCCACCACATTTTCCACTTCTGATGGATAGACGTTTTCGCCACCAGTAATGATCATATTTTTCTTTCTATCAACTAAGTAATAATAACCATCCTGATCCCTTCGCCCCATATCCCCGGAAGTGCACCATGCGTCACGAAATACTTCCCTGGTTTTTCCCGGATCCTTCCAATATTCATTAAAGGCGTTTGATGATCTGGTATACAATTCGCCAACTTCTCCTTCAGGAACCTCCTGGCCGTCTTCATTTAATAATTTAATCCTGTCTATACCAAAAATCTCTTTACCAATAGACCCTAATTTTTTCATTTGATCTTCCGGCCGCAAGTATGTTATTAACCCAGCTTCTGTTGAACCGTATGCTTCCCATAACTCGGCGGATTTAAAATAGTCCATGATGGCCAACTTTAATTCCTTTCTGGCCGGAGCGGATGAAATCAACAACTGCCTGATACTATCGACATTATACTTTTGCTTAATTTCATCCGGTAATGCCAGGATCATAGTATAATGAGTGGGCACTAAAGAAGTAAAAGTTACTTTGTAATTAGCCATTGTCCTCAGCAGATCTTCAGAATCAAAACTAAGCATATTATATACCATTACGGAGGCGGAAACACAAGTATAAGCGAATGAATAATATATAGAATTAACATGGCACATGGGCATCACCAACATGGATTTGTCATTTGGCCTGACCCCCATGTTCATATTGCTTAATAAGTATTGTGCCATATAGCTTTCGTGAGATCTAACCACACCTTTGGGTTTCCCTGTTGTGCCCGATGTATACATAATTGTCCATGTATCCGCCGCGTCAACCAATACACTGGGTTCTTGAGCACTTCCATTGGATATAACACCTTCATAACTTATAAACCCTTCCGGCGCTTTTCCATCGCCTAAAAAAATATAATTTTCTTCCGGAATAGAAGTAAGCCTTCCACGTACGCTATTGACTCCATCTACAAAAGGTTCATCAACAATCAATGCTTTACATTCAGAATGATTAATAATATATTCATATTCATTAGGCGTGAGACGGAACATAATTGGTACGGCAATTTGTCCGCCTTTGGCACATGCAGCATAAATTTCCATCCACTCTACGCAGTTGTATGCAATTATTGCTACACGATCACCGCGACCTACTCCTAGATCCTTTAAGCCATTGGCCAGGCGACAGGACCTTTCATTCCATTCTTTAAAGGTGTAGCTTTTATACTTATCCTGACACCCCAATTTATCCGGATAATTGTATGCGTTCATCTTTAACACGGTGCCAACGTGCATCCACTTGCTGGTTAACATTTATGCCAACACCTCCATTTTATAAGAGTTAAAGTATAGCCAATACATAATCCACTTGGTTCCTCTGAAATGTTAGTAATTATAGTTTATCACGGTGTGAATTTCATTTATATTGGCGGGCTTGCACAAATAATAGAAGCATTTTAGTATATTTCTATTAATCAATATATCTTAATTATGTAGATACAAAACCAACGTGCCCCACAACAAATAAACCCCGTATACCGAAATGGTTGGGGTTTATAAAACATAAGCGGTAGCCCTGATAACTGCAGCATAGACACAAAAGAGATGACCTGTTACAAAAA
Source organism: Desulfoscipio gibsoniae DSM 7213 (assembly GCF_000233715.2). Classification (GTDB taxonomy): domain Bacteria; phylum Bacillota; class Desulfotomaculia; order Desulfotomaculales; family Desulfallaceae; genus Sporotomaculum; species Sporotomaculum gibsoniae. The sequence continues at coordinate 1,444,976 of NC_021184.1, read as the reverse complement.
TTCATTTATTATTGATTCTAAACATTTGACCACGGATTTAGCTAATGATAATGGTATTATTACTCAACCCCGTTCACCACCGCTAGCGGTTTCTCCCCTTTAATAACTCGAACGCAATTGGCTAGAGCACAATTCAGCATGCGGTTTAATGCTTCGGTAGTAACCCCGCCTAAATGAGGGGTGAGAAATATTCTATCCTGTATCTCCTCCGGCAAATTTAAAAAGGGATGTTCGCTGGGCAAAGGTTCTGTTTCAAAAGTGTCAAGCGCTGCTCCACCCACCTCCCCCAGGGTTAAGGCTTCAGCCAGGGCAGTCTCGTCAATTATCCCACCCCTGCCCACATTAATTAGAAGGGAATCTGGTTTCATTAACTTCATTTCATTGAATCCAATTAACTTTTGGGTTTCGGCAGTCAAAGCCAAACAAACGATAACGACATCGCTGGTTACCAATAGTTCCTCTAGATTGAGATAATTAATTTGCAGTTCTTTTTCAATTTCAACCTTACGCTTTCGGTTGAAATAGTTAACTTCGACCCCAAGCGTTCTTCCTAATTTGGCTACTTTGGACCCAATTTGCCCTAAGCCGATTACTCCCCATTTACTTCCCGTTATTTCCGACATCCCACGAGCCAAAAGCTTTTCCCTTACAGGCTGGTATAAACCTTTTCTTATTTGCCGATCGGCGTAAGCTAATCCCCGCTGAAGATTAATTATTACCGCCAAAACCAGTTCGGCCACCGAAATTGAGTTCAGGCCCGGGGTATTGCTTACAGGAATCCCAGCACGCGCTGCCGCCTGTATATCGATCTTGTCATAGCCGGCGCCAGTAGATTGGATTAATTTTAAATTGGGCAGGGCATTAATAATTTGTTCTGTGATAAGTGGGTAAGGAGCCGGGCATAACAAACAGGTTGCATCCTTGGCTGCGGCTATAATTTGACTGGGTTCATAGTTTGTAAAAAAAACAAGATCATCTTTAAAAGTTTCTAAAATTGACAGTGTACCTGGATCTTTAAAATAAATTTCCGGCATTAAGCTTATTATTTTTGGCAATTAAATCATCTCCATATTCTTTTTAATTTACAACATATCATGACACTTCTTAAAAAATTACAATTTATGTTTCGGCTGCCCCAAAGTTAGCGAGCCAACACTGCCAACAGCTGCTACTGCTGCAGCCAGAAGAAAAGCTTTGTTGAAAGAGCAAGTTGCATCAGCCAGGTAACCTGCCACAGAAGGGGCTGCCGCCTGGCCTATAGCAAAGAAAAGAGTAACCATTCCCAGAGCAGCCGGTGCCAATCTCGCACCCACGTAGTCACCGCAAGTGGCGGCTACAATGCCTGGTATACTGAAAGCTGTAAGACCGTAGAGTATCACAGAAACTAACAGCATACCACCGTCTGCGTTAGCGGAATAGAACAAATAGTAACAGACAGCATGTAAAGCAAAAACAATTGCCAGGGCATACTTGCGGCCAATATAGTCGGAAACGGCCCCCCACAGAATGCCGCTGAAGATACCTATGGCACCTGCTAATGCCCACATCGCCCCGGCCTGTGCCTGGGTGAACCCTTTATCACTCACAAGCGCAGTGGAAAAAAATGTACCGTAGATTATATATTCGAAACCGAAAAACAGGTATATAAAACCCAGATGCCACATTGCCGGGGAAGCATAAACGCTACTCCAAACAATACTCTTAGTAGTCGCCTCCGGCCCACTAACGGGAGCTGCTTTGTTTACTTCACCCATTTGATCAACCATAGAACTGGCGGACGACTGTGGGGAAGCTACCGACTCAACACCCAGTGGCAAAAGTCCCTTATCCTTGGGGCTGTTCCGCAGAAAGATGTAGCTTAATAAGCCTAACAGAACCACCAGTGCACCAAGGATAAACCAGCTTAATCGCCAGCCGTTTTGCGGCGAGGCTGCGATTACCTTGGGCACTAGAAAGCCGGTTACAAAAAAGCCAAGACCCGAACCGCCGACTAAAAATCCAGCTGCCATCCCGCGTCGTTTAGGGCCGAACCAGGCCGAAGCAAGGCCCATCATTGGCACGTTGCTGCCTGCACTACCAAAACCGGTCAAAAAACGCAAAGCCACTGCGGAAGCAAACCCGCCGGACAATCCGGTTAAGAACATGGTAACTCCAGTTAAAGACATTGAAAAACCGATAATAAGCCGGGGCCCGTATCTGGCAGCGAGAAAACCTCCGATCAGGGAGAAGGCTGTATAGCCAATCAGGTTCCCGGTGGCTATCGCTCCCATTTGAGTATTGTTCAGCAAAAGGCTTACTTTCATGGAAGGCACAATGGTTGCGTAGCCGAATCGGGCAAAGCCCAGGGCACCCGTAACAGTTAAAATGCCGATAATTAATATTATATAACCGTAATGGAAGCCCAACCTGCTGCTATTTTCAACCATAGTTTCCTTCTGTAGCTGGGTCACAATAACCACCCCTTTATAAATTTAATTTTTTTCTTTACGCTTGTCGATAATCCGCTTGGCCTTGCCTTCACTACGCTGAATGGTCCGTGGTGGCACTATAGTTATTTTACTGGATATATACAGCGTCTGATGCATTTCATAATATAGCTTTTTGGTAAAATATTCAATACTCTCTTCTCCCTGATTATAAAATTCTTCACTGGCCTCTACCATTATCTCAAGCTGATCCAGGTTGCCAATCTCTCCACATCCCCTCCCCATATTTACTATTAAGCTAACACATCACTTTATACCCCAGTTTGGTGGTTTTGACATCTCACAAACACTAATTTTATATTTTAAGTAAACAAAAAGCATGCCAAATTACAGCACGCTTATTAATACAATATTCTGAATTGTCAGAATTGAAGTCATTCAAAAATGATTTCTTCTTTAAATAATAAAAAGCTCAAAGTCGACTAGCATGCGACATTTGAGCCTTTTTTGGACGCAAATCTTCCTTAATTCCCCTGATACATTCCTTTATAGATAGATAATTCCCTCGTCAAACTCAGTGATTGTTTCCAGCCCGTTATTCCTGACAACAAACGTATTCTCAATCCCCACAGCCCCTTCGGGGAACACAAATTTGGGTTCTATAGCCATAACCATGCCTTCTTCCAAAGGAATATTGAACCTTTTAGCCAATACCGGCCACTCGTCCAACTCGATACCTACGCCGTGGCCCACAAAATGCACAGCATCGGAGTAACCCATAAAATGGTTACCCAAGTCAGCCTGGTTAGCTATATCAACGGCCAGTGCATAAAGGTCTTTACACAACACCCCCGGCACCGCCTTTTGCTTAAGTTCTTCCTGTATGCTTATCGCTGTCTCGTAGGCCCGGGTCATTTTCTCCGGCAAACGGCCGATGCAATAAGTCCTGGTCTGGTCCACAATGTAGCCATCAAATGCGCCACCGTAATCAAGCATTACAGGTTCGTTTACTTGGATTTTCCTGTAGCCCGCTCCCTGGGGCAAAGAGACGTTGAGCCCTGTTCCGCTAATTGGGGTGTCCAGATAACTGGGCTCCGCCAGGTTTGGCCCGGATATGACATAGAATGCCATTTCCTGGTTAAACCCACGCATTCTTATATAACCCTGATTTCCCATCTGTCGTGATAACAACTCTAGCTTACCCGCGAGCTCTATTTCGGTAATACCTTCCCGCAAATAATCCCTGACCCGTGAAAAGATAACTTGATTTATCTTGGCAGCCTCTTTCATGAGGTTTATTTCATAAGCCGATTTGACCATTTTGACCCTTTTGATTAACTCGCTGGCATCTGCCAGTCTTGCCGATGGAAGTATTTTCTGGTAACGCATAAACAGTGCTACCGGCAATACGTCCATCTCAAATCCCAGCACGCCCAAATTCCGATAACCGTATGATGCCAGTACATTGGGCATTTCTTTTAAGTTTGAAAGCGGTACTATTTCCCCCAAGTTAGACTCCTCCCTGGCCCGGTCCAAGCTTTTTCTGACCATTAAAACTGGAACTCCACTAGCCGGAACGTATAGGTTGGATTGCCGAACCGTGCCTGCGAAATAAAATAAATCCGCGTTTTGGGCTATAACGATTCCGTCAAACCCGGCATCAGACATCGCTTGCTGAAGCTTGGAAATTCGTACCATTAACTCGCTTCGAGGAGTAAATCGCATATATAACTCACCTCTGTATCTGATTATTAAACAATTCTGATTATATCACAAACTCCTAACGGATTTTTTTTCCAGCAAAGATTAAAACAATGTTTTCATAATACAGTTAGATTGCACTGCAAAAGCCTTCAAAATGATTAAATGCTTTTGAAGTAAAAAAAGACCGACAGTCTAGAAAACTGGCGGCTGATTATGAATTTAATTTATTTATCACTAAAATTAGGCTTTCTTTTTTCTAATAATGCTTTCATACCTTCAAGCCTATCCTCACTGGAAAACGTAACTAGAAAACTATTGGTTTCAAAATTGGTAGCGGAAGTAATATTCATTTCTACGCCGTTATTCACGGTATTTTTTAGCACCTTCATGGCTACCGCAGGCTTGGATGCTAATTTTTTGGCCATAGCCATAGCTTCGTTCATCAGTTCGGATTGCTTCACCACTTTATTAACCAGGCCATACTTTTCCGCCGTAACAGCATCAATCATATCGCCCAGGTAAAGCAACTCCTTGGCTCTGGCTAAACCAATTAATCTAGGCAATCGTTGAGTGCCTCCACCACCGGGAATTATGCCCAAGTTTATCTCTGGTTGACCAAACCGGGCATTTTCCGATGCCAGCCTAAAATCACAAGTCATCGCCAATTCACAACCGCCACCCAGCGCCAACCCGTTGATAGCTGCAATGGTTGGTTTATTTAATTGTTCAAATTTATTATATGCATCTTGTGATATTAAACAAAATTCATGCATTTCCGTGGTGGATAAGTTAACCATTTCGGTTATATCTGCTCCTGCGGCAAAGGCCTTTTCCCCTGCCCCGGTAACAATAACGACCTTTACCGAAGAGTCCTCGTTTAGTTCGTCAATGACCTTTCCCAGTTCCTTATATACTTTGCTATTTAAGGCATTCATGGGAGGCCTGTTTAATGTTATAACAGCAATAGTATCTTGTTTACTAAATAATAAAGTTTTAAATGGCAATATTCATTGCCCCCTTAATTACTTTTTATAGTCATACCAACCGGCACCAGTCTTGCGACCAAAGCGCCCGGCATTGATCAAACTTTTCAAGCTTTGCGGGGGGGTCCAGAATGCCTCTTTATGCTCATCATATAAGTAATTTAAAACATGGTAGCCGATATCAACGCCGGCAAAATCTTGCAACTCAAATTGCCCCATTGGGTGGTTAAGGCCAAGCTTTAGTGCAGCATCTACATCCTCAGGAGTTGCCACACCGTTTTCCACCAATCTAATAGCTTCCAGGTATTGAACCAACATCAACCGGTTAACTACAAATCCCGGGTAGTCCTTTTTAACTTCAATTGTTGATTTCCTCATTGATTTGGCTACATCGGCAACAATGGCCACTGTTTCATCACTTGTATAGTAACCGCGAATAATTTCCACCAACCTCATGATTGGCGGTGGGTTAAAGAAGTGCATACCAACCACTTGTGCAGGTCTTTGGGTTTCATTAGCCAGTACTGTAATGGACATGGATGAAGTATTGGTGGCAATAATAGTCTCCGGTTTACAGATATTGTCTAATTCCTTAAAAGCATTCTTTTTAACATTAAGATCTTCAATTATGGCTTCTATTACCAAATCGGCATCAGCAAATTGATTCATATCTGTGGTACCATTGATACGCCCCAGTACCTGTTCCTTTTGTTCAGGAGTAAATTTACCTTTTTCAATACCTTTTTGCATAAAGGCATCAATTCGTTCCATGGCTTTATTTACAAATTTAATGTCTACATCATTTAATATAACATTATAACCGGATTGGGCAGCCACCTGAGCAATACCGCCTCCCATAGCACCGGCACCTAATACTGCTACTGTTTTAACAGCCAATTATTATCAACTCCTTAAAAAATTTTTTAAAATCTTTACCCGATAAGTAAAAGAAAGTGAACTACCCCTCCCTTCGCTCCGCTCAGGAAGGGGCTTCCATGAGCAAAACAAAGTTACGGAGTTTCCTGGTTCATAGTAGGTCCTTACTGCAACCTAGTTCCCCAGGCATGTGACCGCCGTCCCAGCGGCACAGTTTTTTGAACTATGATGCTTTAGACTTATTTAAATTTAACTATACGATATAATGACATACGTTTAAATCACTAAAAGGAATGTAAAAAGGTTTTTGCCGGGTGAAAAAAGAATTAATGCTTTTGGGTGACTTTACATTACCCCAAAACCCACAAAAAAAATACCTGGCCGGTAATAACCAGGATATAATTCTTGGTATTATAGATATTTTTCTAATTCATAAGCCACACTGGGATAATGGCGATCTATATTTTTCCTATAAAACTCCTTTTCATAAAGAAATTTAAACTGGTAACCTAACTTTAACCAAAAATCAGTAGAGTGGTGCTCCGCAGGTAATGACACATACTGTATACCCAAAGCATTTAATTTTTTTTCTATTTCATTGACAATTAATGAGCCATATCCCTGATTCCTATTTTCTTTGGGCAAAGCAAGATGAAACAAGACCGCTGTTTTTGCTGATAGGTTTAATTCTAGATCAATAATGAATTCATTATCGTGGTTATCACTAAGACTATTAGATATAAAAATAGCAATATGATCAGTATCACTACTAATAATTTGTTTTTTTGTTTTATCCTTTATAATATTTTCTACAATTACTATTAGATCCTTCAGAAATGAATTCAAATAATGAGTTATATATTGGTCCATCTACAACACTCCGTTAAGTGCATGTTGCTTATTATAATGTATTTTATATTTTTTTCCGTTCATCCACAACCCGAACAGCCTTCCCTTCGAATCGGGCTAGACTGCCAACCGGCATAATAACAACCTTACATCTTATTTCCAGAAAGTCGTGAAGTTTTCCTTCTAAATCTTTAATATATTTTTCACTAATGATAACTCCCGGCATAGGTTCTACTTCAACCCGCAGCGTATGCAACCCTTTGTTATCACCCACCATCAATTGCCAATTTTCACTCAATTCGGACTGTTGCAATAATACATTTTCCACTTGGCTAGGAAACACATTTGTCCCGCTTACCAATAACATATCATCCACTCTGCCTAAAAAATTCGTTATTCTGGGATGAGTACGCCCACAAGGACACGGTGAAAAATCAACTATTACACGATCACCGGTACGGTAACGCAAGATGGGCATAGCCTCAAAGCTCAAGTTACTGAGGACAAGTTCCCCAGGTTCCCCGGGTGGTGTATATTCTCCTGTGTCAGGGTTAATCACTTCAACCATATAGTGGTCCGCCCAAAGGTGAATTCCGGTAGCATAATGGCAATCCATACTCATAGGACCACCCATTTCCGTTAAACCATAACAACGGCGCATACCTCCACCACGAGCGGTATAACCAAGTCTTTCATTTATCCGCCGTCTCATTTCATCGGTACAGGGTTCCCCTCCGTGAAAGCCTAGGCGCAATTTTAAGTCCTTAACAGGGTCAATGCCTTTTTCCATGGCGATTTCAGCCAAATATAGAGCATAAGAAGGAGTACCTGTAAATACCGTTGTGCCCCATTCCTTCATTAACCGTAATTGTCTTTCCGTACCCCCGGAACCAGTGGGAATAACTTTTGCCCCAACACGCTCAAGCCCGTAATGAAAACCCAAACCACCGGTAAACAAGCCCAGACCATGTGCCTGCTGTACTATATCACCGCTGTGCAAACCGCCGGCCACAAAATTTCTAGCCATGCAATCAGCCCAAACATCCAGGTCGTTCTTGGTGTATGCCATTGCCACAGGCACACCAGTTGTACCGGAGGTCATGTGTATCCTTATGACATTGTCCCAATTTCCGCAAACCAGCCCTGTGGGGTAATTATTACGAAGATCCTCTTTATAGGTAAAGGGTATATATTTAACATCTTCCAGGGATTTAATGTCTCCCGGTTTTACTTGGATATCATCCAGTTTCTTTTTAAAAAAAGTATTATCTTTATATAATTTACTTACCTGGTTTTGTATTTTTTTTAACTGCAACTTTTGGATTTGCTCCTGGGACATGCTTTCTAAATCCTGCTGCCAGAATGGCATATTAATCCTCCTTTTAAAAAATTTTAAAACATAAATTATCTATTTAATGTATTAGTTGTTTCTTGATTCCTTAAACTTTGAAAACCAAAGCACTTATCTATATGTGATTGCTCCATGGGTTTAGTTACTAAACTAACAACCAGAGTCACAATTATACTTGCCGGAAGAGCTATAACTAGCGGATCTATAACATTCCAGGGAAAGCCGGCAATAGTATCCTTACCTAAAATCAATTGCGACACCTTAAAAATCGTAGCCTCTTTGGTATGCATAAACAACATATCAAAAACATATACCACGGTACCGACAACCATGCCCCAGGTAACTCCGGGAACCGTAGCCCTTTTCCAAAAAAGTCCCGAAACATACATAGGCAAGAACGAAGCAGCACAAAGACCAAAAAATATTGCGGTTGCAATTGCAATAATATTTCCGGGTAATATAAAGCTTATTAATAAAGTAACTAAAAAGCCAAATAGGGTACCGTAACGAGCCAGTTTTAATTGCCCTTTGTCACCACGGCTAGATTTAAATAGATCATAGCTCACGGAAGTGGCAATGGCATGGATTTGCCCGCTAAGGGTAGACATAGCAGCTGCTAATAGAGTTAATAAAAAGAGATAACCTAACCAGGAAGGCATAGCCTCTGTTATGAATAATGGTATAATTTTATCTATATTAGGAGCATTGGTAGCAGGATCTATGGCCATTAATAAAGATATCTTGCCAAATTTATCATTAAAGAAAACGTTTGATAAAGCACCCACTGTAAAGCCAACCCCGGTCATCATTAATATAAATACACCACCAGGAGCCAGCGCCCGGTAAAGGTCTTTATTGCTTTTTACTGTTAGATAACGTACTGCCAACTGGGGTTGCGCCAGCACGCCAACGCCTACACCCATTACCAGGGTGGTAATAACATATAACCACAATATAGAGCCTGTTTCCGGCATGGCAGTCCAGCCCATGTGTCCCTGTTCCACCAGTGATGCAGGCACCTTATCGGCTAAAGACGTAAGGGCCTGGTGGGCAGCGGTAATACCGCCTAATTTGACATATGTCAAAACCATCAGTAAGAACATGGCTAACAGCATTAAGGTTCCTTGAAATGCGCTGGTATAAAGCACACCCTTCATACCTCCGGCCATAACGTAGGCACCAACGATAAACGCAACAATTAACAACGCAGCTGTATAATTAACCTGCAATGCCTGTTCCATAAACCGTGCTCCACCTATCATTACAGCGGCAGCATAAAGCGGCATGGAAACAGTAAGAACAATTGCGCTGAATGTTCTGATAAATTTTGACCGAAAACGCACCCCAAGCATTTCGGGAAATGTCTGAACATTTAATATTGCTCCCATCGACCTGGTTCTAGTACCCAGAATCACAAAAGCAATAAATACACCGCAAATAATATTAAAAGCCGTCAACCATAAAAGACTCATGCCATAAACTGCAGCAGCGCCACCAAACCCCACAATGGCGGAGGTACTGATAAAAGTTGAACCGTACCCCATTGCCATCAGGTAAGGGTGCACCTCGCCTCCTGCAATCATATAATCCTTACTTGACTTAGTGTGCTGATACCCTAACCAGCCTAAATATACGGTTATACCTATATACAGCAAGGCAATAAACAGGAGCATCCCGTAACTCATAATTTAACCCCTTTCTCTTTTAAAATTATTAATCTTTACTGTTCCACTTAAGAACTCCATAAACAACACATAATGCAGCACCGCCGACAGACAAAACATAAGCAATTATAACGCCTGTGTTTTCTAAACCCAACATTAAATTCACCCCCTTGGAGATAACCCGTATTACATTCTAAACATTTTGAATAATCTGATGAAAAAAATAAGATATGATATGGTTGGGCTGGTATCGCAAGGAAAGTATCATTTACAAATCCAGGCCGGCAAGTTCAAGCATAAGCACAAAGAAAGAAAAATAGGAAGCTGGATTCCTTTTAGCCCGGCGTAATAGAACGCTTGGTTAACAGGCTGTTAAAGTAAGATGCTATCCAAGCTTCCTGATGAATAAAAACTATCCGTATAAAAGTGCTAATGATCGTCATGATTCTGCAACTGGTGTTTATGAGATGTTTGTTAAATACTCTCTTTTCGTTTATCGATAATACGTTTGGCTTTACCTTCACTGCGTTGGATTGTTCTTGGCGGTACAATGGTAACTTTAGTGGAGATATACAACATCTGGTGTAATTCATGTTTAACTTTATTAGAAAACGCTTCGATAGCCTCCTCACCAAGGTTATAAAATTCATCTTTGGCTTCTACAAGAACCTCCAGGCGGTCCAAATTATTTACCCTTTCTACCATTAACAGATACTGGGGTTCCAACTCCTCAAAACGCAGCAAAACGCCTTCTATTTGGGATGGGAAAACGTTAACTCCGCGGATAATCAGCATATCATCTGTGCGCCCGGCTAATTTATGAAAACGGACACTGGTACGTCCACACGGGCAAGGTTCATATTCCAATCTGGTAATATCTCTGGTACGGTATCTAATCAGGGGCATGGCCTCCTTCGTTAATGTAGTTAACACCAATTCACCTTGTTCACCCGGTCCCAACAGTTCCCCTGTATCAGGGTCGATAATTTCGGGCAAGAAGTAATCATCTTGAATATGCATGCCATTATGGTAAGGACATTCCACCGCTACTCCGGGACCCATTATTTCACCCATGCCAAAAATATCATAGGCCTCTAAATTCAACTTTTCTTCAATTTCCGCCCTCATTTCTTCGGTCCAGGGCTCTGCACCAAATATACCGGTCCTTAATCTAAACCTGCTGGGGATATCCACACCTAATTGAGCTGCCGCCTCAGCAATGACCAGTGCATAGGAAGGGGTACAAGCCAGAACCGTTGCACCAAAGTCCTCTAACAGCATAATCTGGCGATTATTTAATCCACCGGAGACCGGTACAGTGGAGGCTCCTACCCGCAAGGAACCCATATCCGCCCCGAGACCTCCGGTAAATAATCCGTAACCATAGGAGACGTGCACAACATCACGGTTGGTTGTACCTGCTGATGTGAAGGACCGGGCCATCATTTCAGACCACATGTCTAAATCGTTTTTTGTAAAAGCTGATACAACTGGCTTGCCGGTTGTCCCACTGGAACAATGTAACCTGACAACCTCCTTTAAAGGCGTGCAAAAAAGTTCAAAAGGATAATTATCACGCAAATCGCTTTTAACAGTAAAAGGTAGCTGTTGTAAATCCTCCAGCGATCTAATGTTTTGGGGTTTTATCTGATGCTCCGTATATAATTTTCTGTAAAAAGGAGACTGAACATATACCCTTTCTATTAAATCCCGCAAACGGTTAAGCTGTAATTCTTTGCGTTCACTTAACGACATACATTCGGCACTGCGATCCCAAATTAGATTATGGCTGGGCTTTTTAGACATATAAGTGTACCCTCCTTAATAGTGTAAAATATTTTAATTTTCAGAAAATAGAAATCGTATGGGGCTGGTAGGAATTATCAACCCCAAGTATTCATATTAAAATTAAGCATTAAGCCTTTTTCCTCTAATAAATGCTTGTTTATTTAAATCAATAAATTTGGGTGGAACTAATTGCTCAATTACCTCTAACCAAACGTCTTCACTACCGCCTAGTTTTGATGCCAGCACACCAAGCAATACGACACCTGCCACAGCCGGGTTACCCAATTCCTGTGCAATTGCATTTCCTTCCACCCATTGGAACTGTTCGGCCCGGGTCTCGATAAAATGCTGCAATTCCTCATCCGGCGGATAACTGGCAAGACCCAAGTTAACCGATGGCGGCGGCACACGGTAGCGATTTACTATAGCCGCTGACTGGTTATTCATGTATGAAGTCCAACGGGCAGCCTCCAACATTTCAAAACCAATCAAATAGTCCAGTTTCCCTCGTTCGACTACCGGGGAATAAACCTTCTCCCCCCAGCGAACATGACTCTCAACGGTGCCACCCCGTTGGGACATTCCATGTACTTCCGATTTTTTAGCATCATATCCTAATTTTAAGCCCACTTCCACCAGTATGTCACTGGCTAAAATAGTACCCTGACCGCCAACCCCGGCCAACATAAAGTCAATTTTGTTTTTCACCTGCCTACCTCCTCTCCTTGCCGTTATTATCATCGTTTACTAAAATAGCTTCTGCGGGACAAACCTGAACACATAAACCGCAACCATTACATAACAAGGGATTGATACTTACATGATCCTCTTCTTGAGTTAGAGGTGAGCATCCCAGTTCCAGACAGGTACCGCAATTGACACAGATATCCTGGTCAACAACCGGGGCCGGGTGCTTTTCTTTCACATTTAAAACGCAGGGGTGCTTAACTGATATTAGGGATGGAAGAGAACTATTGATGTGTTTTTCAATTACGCTGGACAATTTATCTAAGTCGTATGGTGAAACCTCGTCAACCATTTCATAACCAATGCTTTTAGCCAGACCACTGATATTAATTTCTCTGGTTTCCTTATTTTGCAGTGTAAGTCCCGTACCGGGATTTACCTGGTGCCCGGTCATAGCGGTAACCCTATTATCCAGTACAATGGTGGTTGTCGTACCCTGGTTATATAGCACATTAATCAATGGGGTTATGCCGGTATGGAAAAACGTGGAATCGCCAATAATAGCTACGCTGCGGTCACTTACCCCCGCCTTATCTACGCCATGAGCCACACCAATACTGGCTCCCATACATCCACACGTATGCATTGCCGACAGGGGCGGAGCGGCACCCAGGGTATAACAGCCTATATCCCCCAGCACTAAGACATCTAACTTGCTTAAGGTATGAAAAACCCCCCGGTGACCACACCCCGGGCATAGCATGGGAGGTCTGACCGGCAACTCAGGCTGGGATACTGTAGTACTTGAATTATCCTGTTCCATATTTATTAATCCTGCTTTAGCAGCACATTCCCTAACCAGATGAGGACTAAATTCTCCAGTGATGGGAAAAACACCCTTACCCTTTACTGGTATCCCCATAAGACGAATATGCTCTTCAATAAAGGGCTCAAGTTCTTCTACTACTAATAACACTTTAACCTTTGCCGCAAAACTGCGTATTAATTCTTGCGGTAGCGGGTAAACCATGCCCAGCTTTAAAAAGCTAGCGTCTGGAAACACCTCTCGAGCATACTGGTAGGCAATACCACCGGCAATGATACCCAACTGCTCTTTCCCCATTTCAATGCGGTTAATCTCAGCGGTCTCGGCATAAGCAGCCAGCTTTGCCAACCTGTCTTCTACCACCGGATGCCTGCGCCTGGCATTGGCCGGTACCATAACAAATTTACCCGGATCACGATTATAGGCCGGCGATGTAGATTTTTCCGATGCGGGTGCCGCACTATCTTCCAACTCTACACTACTTTTGGAGTGAGATATCCGAGTGGTAGTCCTTAATATCACTGGAGTATCGAAGGTTTCACTAAGCTCCAATGCAACTTTTACAAATGTTTTGGCATCTTCGCTATCAGCCGGTTCCAGCATGGGTACTTTAGCAAATTTTGCATAAACCCGGTTATCCTGCTCGTTCTGCGAACTGTGCATGCCAGGGTCATCGGCGTTAATAATAATCAGTCCACCATTCAACCCTGTGTAGGAGCTATAGAAGAGAGCATCAGCAGCCACATTAAGACCGACATGCTTCATGGCCACCATAGCCCTGCTTCCGGCATAAGCAGCGCCTATCCCGACATCCAGCGCTACTTTTTCATTAGGTGCCCATTCAGCGTATACTCCAGGGTACCTTGAAAAATTATCCATAACTTCCGTGCTGGGTGTTCCCGGATAGGCCGAACCTACTTTAACTCCGCTGAGGTAAGCCCCGTAGGCAATGGCTTCGTTTCCCGACATAAGCTTTCTCAAAGGGTATAACCTCCTTATTACTCATTGCCACAATTTATAAATTGTATTGCTGCTCTTATCTTTCCTTTAACTGTTCCACAAACACTTCTATTTTGGACCTTACCTGTTCCTCAGAAAAGAAACGCAGATCCGACATATCAGCCTCAAACACAACTCCTGGCAAACCGGTAACATTTTTTATTACATTACTTTTATCATAAAGGCCGAATGCGTTGGGCTTACAACTTCGGTTAGAGAATAATACAAAGCCGTCAACATTGTATTTCTTCATAAAATTGATCTTTAAATCAATCCGCTTATCAAAACTACGATTGACAAAGGATTTCAAGTAATTATCAGCAAGACTTTCCAGTGGATTTGACGGGTCAAAATTATACGCCCAGGAATGGGTATACTGAGAAACTACCACCAAAGCCCCGTGCTCAGCAAAGAGATCTGCAAACCACCGTAAACGTGGCCAAACAGGTATATGATCCCAATATATTTTGTAACGCTCATTAGGGATGGCGTATATACCTTTTTTAATACGTTCATCCAGCTCTTCTTTTAGAGCCCGGTAATACGTCACAGCTTCCTCTGTACCACGCCAGGTGACAATTGGGGCCATATGAAAACATGCATCAAAAAATCCGAAAGGTGCAGGTTTAAGCGCCGCTGTGTCCAATATTTCATTCCATAACCTGCACGCCTCGTTAGATAAATCGAGTACTCTAACTAAGCGGTTATAGTCAAAGGCCTTACCCGTTGACTGTTCCAAAAAGTCAATCATTTCTTCTAACTGTTTAATAAAATATTTCTTTACCTGTTCTTCCCAGGCATCTTCTATCAGCGGTGCATCTAACAGAAAATATGGTGCATTATAAAATCGGCTGGCCGCTTCAAACCATTTGGGCAAACTGCCGCACTGTGTGTTGCAACAAAATATTATATCCGGTCGCTCGATCTCTCCAACAGGATGTTCCTGTGCATAAGCATCTCCAATACCACACCGGGCATAACCGCAAAGATCGTAAAAATATCCTTTGGCTTCAGCCAATTCAGATAAATCATGTGCAATTTTTCGAGCGGCAGCCAGCGCACCAAAATTTTCCGGATAATAGGGAAAAACTTCTGCTGCATAAAGAATTTCTACAGGAAAGACTGCTGTAACCCAGGCTACCGGAATATTTTTCCTCCTTGCTTCTACTCCCTGAGCATAATACTGGGACATTAACTGTTTAAACATTGCAGTCGTTTTAAACTCCTGTTTGGGTGCCATTTAAATCCCCCCCAACATTTCAAAAAAAGCTTCAATTCTGGTACGCATCTGTTCCACTGAGACTCCCCCAACTTCTGTTTCAATGCGTGTACTGGGGATACCGGCCTTTTCAAGAGCCAATTTATGATCATAGTAATCGTAGTTTTCCGGTTCACAAAACTTCAGATGTAGGAAAATTACACCTTTAGCTTGCTTTTGGCGGACCAGATTTACTAAAAACTGTCGACGGGGATTCTGGGTACTATCAAAACATGCAAAGGGTATTCTATTTAATTGTCTTTCAGCTAGTGCTGCCAGCGGTTCCTCTTCCGTATTGACATCGCTAGCTATATATCGGAAACCGGTAAGGAGATCATCTCCCACCACAGTTCCTTTACTGTCGATAATATCCATTAATTCAGGAGGTTCCCAGACCGGACCTGATATAATAACTCTAACTTTATCACGTCCCTGATAAACGTTATTTTGAATGCGCAGTGCCTGCAACAATTGCTCTAACAAGTGACTGTGCGTTTCTTTAGGCATCATCATTGAAGCTCTTACTACGGTATACAGGTCGCGACAGCTAATTAACCCGGGGGTTTTTTCATGCATCGCAAACAAAAGACGCATAAGACCCCTGTTTTCATTATAGAGAGCAATGCTGTTTCTCAAGTTTTCTTCTGTTATTGCACTTCCCGAGTACACCTCCAGGCTTTCTTTAAGTCTCATTAATTCTGCTAGCATAAACATCTTAGAACTAGCCCGGTCCACCTGCCGGGGTAGAAAAAAATTCTCCATATAAGGCAGGAGGTGAATTTGTCTCCAGATACCTGATACCATGCGGGTGGTATCACAGGTATGGGGAATAATTAATCCATCCAGAAAGTTTAATTCATCGTTTAAGGCTATTCCCAGGCAACTGCGCATAAGAGAACAAGCCCACGACTGTAAATGCGCATCTACCCGGCTAAATTTTGTCTTGCCTCCCACAATCCCGTAGGGTAAAAAACCAGCTGCATGGATCAATTCTTCGGGAACATCTGTTTTTAGCCACCCAATAACCCTGCCACCCTGTTGTTTTTGCCATTCACGTGGAGCGTTACCGGGATTATTAACTACATCATAGAATTGTTTAACAAGTGCATTAGCTGTCATAACTACCCCTTTCAGCCGTTTACTTCATTCTACCGGGCAGCATAGTAATAAGCTATTACCTTGGTGCGGCAAATCCCGGAGCTACACTAACCAACGGCTCTCCATTGATAAAACGTGCTATGTTTTCTACAAATATCGCCCCGAACCGCTGTGCATACATATCAGTCCAGCTGGAGACATGCGGAGTAATGATTAGGTTTTTGGTGTTCCAAAGTTCATCATCCGGTGGCAGGTATGATGGAAGTGGTTTTTTAATCCAGTGGGTATCATTGGCAGCACCGGCAATCCAACCTTCTTCCAGGGCCTTAATAAGTGCTTCTTTAATTACCAGCGAACCACGGGCACAGTTGATAAAATACGCTGTTTTCTTCATCATTTTAAACCGGTCTTCGTTCATCATGCCAAGGGTTTCACTGGTTTCCGGGCAAGATAATACTACAAAATCGCTCATTTGCAGTACCTTTTCAAACTGGTTGTTTAAATAAACTTCATCTACGCAGGGTATATCCATAATTCTGATTTCTGTGCCTATAACATGCATATCAAATGCTTTAGCCCTTTTAGCAATTTCCCGGCCAATTCCACCCAGGCCAATGATGCCCAGTGTTTTGCCATATAATTCTCCACCCTGGATACGGTCATATTTATTTACTTTCTGGTTATCCCACATCTCATTATATTTTTTAGTGAGATTTAGCATTAACCCAATGGTAAATTCCGCCACGGGTATTCCTGAACCACCGGGTAAATGTACCAGAGGAACATGAGATGGTAGTTTGCCCCATTTTTCCCAGTGATCTACCCCGGAGCTAAACGTCATCACCCACTGTAAGTCCGGCATTTGTGCAAGTTCATCAAACAGGGGCCATGTTCCAATGATATGAGTATCTAGTACGTTATCCGGTAAAGATACCTCATTTAAAGCCAACATTAGATTAATTTCGCCATTAGCAACTTTTTGGGGAAACCTCTCCTTAATTAAGTTAGCGTACTTTTCCGCCTCTTCCTGGACAATTAAAATGTTTAAAGGATTAAATTCCGACATTGGACATACCTCCAAAATATTTTTTTAGCCGGCCAACCCTCTGCAGAGGTTTCCATACTACTATAACAAAATTGCTATAATTCAAAGGATTCAGATAATTTTAATCAAATTATGACATTCCAATTAATTTAAGCAGCCTTATGCTCAGTTGAGCTTGGAATCTGCCTTCATTGCTTGAAAGATCAATTCCGATTAACTCTTCAATTCTTTTGATACGATAGCGTAAAGTGTTAATGTGTACAAAAGAGCTTTTTGCAGTCTCACTAAGCCCACATTTTTTCTCCAAAAATAATTCCAAAGTCCAGAGAAAATTAGTATTATGATCACGATCGTAATCCATTAGGGGTTTAAGTATGGATAGGGCATAATCCTTTAATTGTTCTTTGTTATCTGATTCCCACAATAAAGCGTAAATTCCTAAATCCTTAAATCCTATATCCTCATCCTGGCGACCCAATTCTTTGAGTATACTTGCTGCCTTCCATGCCTCCTGGAACGATTTACGATAATCATCCAAATCCTGACATGTACGACCCCATACAATATTTACGGCATAATTCGGTAAATGTTCATTAACCCATTGACGTGTCAGTGATGAAAATATGGCTATGTGATCATCTTGCTTTTCATCCTGGCCGATTCTCATCAAAACAAGTATCCGGTTTTTTTTGACAGCTAATAAGCTGCCTGGCAAGTGATGTTTAATTAAATCTCCTATGCCTGCTTTAACAAACTCAAAAACATCGCCCGCCGGACTGATTTTGTTAAAATTACCATGCAAATTAATTAAATCTAAAACAAATACCTGATGGGGCATTTTTAAATCACAGCCCAGCTTCATGGCCCTGGGTAAAATTTCTTCTGTGTTTAATGCACCATTTGAAAATATCTCATCAAGTAGGTCACCTTTGAGTCGCAACTCCACCTCTAAAGCTGAGTCCTTTTTTAGATAATCCAGGGCACACAACGTGCTGGCGTGTTCAATAGTAAATAAGCTTAAATCCGTATAATTATCTTTTTCTTTAACCAGGAGATAGCCCCATATATTAGAACCAGCAATGATAGGTGATATTATCCATGTTTGTTGTTCATAATTATCCATCCAGCAAGAAAGTTTATTAATTGAATTAGACAACGCAAAATTTAAATTTTTGTCTAGATACTCTTCCAATTCTTGTCTCAAAATATCCATTTGTAAATTATTATCTTGTTCATTACAACACTGCGTAAGAACATTTAAAAAACGGTCAAAAATGATAACATGACTGTTGAGCATTTCACTTAATGTTTGTACGATCCCTTGTATGCCAGCACCTTCAAGAATTATTTGAGTCATTTTTCGGTTAGAATCAATAGATTTTTGTTCTGCTATCATAGTTTGCAGATCTTTAAAGTTAAAATTACAGTTAATATCATACAAATCTTTAATAGCTAGATTCCCCCAATTATCCCTGGTGCGTATCTCCCAGCTGCAATTTTTATGGCCCATGCCAACGCATGTTTTTTCTAGACAAATTACTTCCTGACCCGTAATAACACTGGTAAAACCACTGGCATAACCAGTTGAAATCCAACATATAGGGAATTCTGATAGACCATATAACTTTTTATAGTGCTCGGCTTCATGACAATTTTCCCATTTTCCTTCTGCATAATACCTGTTAAAATTAGTTCCAAAGCGTAATTCTTTGATAACCTTGACCTGGCCGTTTCCTTTCCAGCGGTAAATAGCAGGACCAAGACCAATGTGTTTAATCTCTCCGCCGTAATCCGAGGCAACCATTTTTGCATCGTAAGAACCGCACCTGTAACCAAAGCGAAACAAAATTCCTTGCGCAATGTTTTGACCCAGAGTATAAATTAGATCGTGCTTTAAGTAACTTAAAGCTGTGGCCTCTAAGAGGACCATTCTGCTTTCTTTAAGCGAAATAACTCCTTCTTCAGGCCTAAATTCTAACAAATCCCTAAGGTTAAAATCTCCCATGTACTTCCCTCCGGAGTAAATATAGTGTAACACGGTGTTAATCTAATTTATATTGGCGATGTAGTACAAATAAACTTTGTATTTTAGTATATTTCTAAAAATCCAAATATAACATTATATAGATAAATAATTAACAAACTCCCTCTTATAATACAACTTTTCCATGTATAAAATAAGTTTTTGTAAGCGAATGGTAGATTTATGGATTTTACTGGTTTAACTATCATTAAAGACTTTAGAGTTAACCTTTTTAGGTTAATCCATGTGTTCAAAAAGTTGACAGATAATTTAGGCGGCTGTAAAATTACTTAAAAGGAAAGGGGGCTGAAATTTGCAAATAGATATTAAACCCTCGAAGACGGAATTAATCCTCGCTTGTCAGGTAAGTCCTTCCTTTAAGACCACCAAAAAATTGGAAACAACCCTGGAACAGGTGCTAAAAACTTCTGTTCATTCCTTTGAATTCCGGCGGGCCGCCCTGGTGCTGGTTAGGGAAGGCAGCCCTCCTGTATGGTGGTATGCGGAGAATGAATTCATTCCCATAACAGAAAACAAAAAAGCATATTGGGATGCTTTATATAGAAATATAAATCAATCAGAAATAAATGAAGAAAAATTGTTAGAGTCTTTACACCCGGTGGCATATACAACTCTACCGGTAATTTTACAGACCGGCGACCCTGTGGGCACAATGGAGGTAGGTATTTTTAACACCGACTCCGGTACCGCGGATTACATGTTAATAAAAGCACTGTCACTGGGCCGTCACATGGCGGATATTATTCAAGAGTCAATTTTTGAATCACAAAAAGATCGTCAGTTTAGAAAACTAGCGGCATGGCTGGAAGTAATCAGCACCATTAGTTCAACTTTGGATATACGACAAGTCCTTCATGTAGTTGCCCAGTTAACAGCAGATTTATTTCTTGCCCGAACCTGTATGTATATGTTGGATAAGAATGAAGAATCTATTCTTCCAACAGTAGCCGTGGGGAGCTATGACAATCAATTAAAGGACAAATTTAAAGCTTTAAAAAACTATCCTATTTTCCCCGCCATAAATATAGCTATAAAAAATAAACGTCCTGTAATTATTACACCAAAAAATATAAAAAAATATATACCGGTTGATATAATAAAAGATTTTAATTATAGTTGGATGGTTATGGCACCTATTACAAAAAAAGATAAAACCCTGGGTATTTTACAAGTGGACAGGCCTTATGGGCCAAAGGGATTTGACCACGAAGAAACCGAAATTATTTCCGCCATAGCCAGGGTTACGGCCATTGCTATGGAAAATGCACGACTTGTTGATGTACTTAGTCAAAAAGAATTTTTATTACACAGATTGGTTAATAAAATAATCACCGCCCAAGAGGATGAGAGAAAGCGCCTTGCTTCAGACTTCCACGACGGCATAATTCAATCACTTATTGGTATTTGGTATCGCATGCAACGAATTTCTTCAAACAGCAATAAAGACCCGAAGGAATGGTATCAAGAGATTAGTGATTTAACCGCGATATTAAGTGAACAGATACAGGATACCAGACGAATTCTTTACGATTTAAGACCGGTTATACTTGATAATTACGGCTTGGTACCTGCCATTGAATCATATTCCGAAAAAATACAGGAACAGCACAATTTGAAAATAGAACTAGCTCTGGGTAAGGGAAATGTAAGATTTCCATCAAAATTGGAGATTACCCTTTTTCGCATATACCAGGAAATAATCACCAATGTAATTAAGCATTCCGGGGCAACAAAAGTCAAGGTCGATTTTTCTGTTGATAAAAATGAAATTAAACTATCTATTACAGATAACGGCTCTGGATTATGCAAATCGGCCCTAAAGCAATCCCAAATCCAAAACCGACTAGGTTTGGCCAGCATTAAGGAAAGAGCCCTTCTTTTAAACGGTACCAGTAAAATCAATTCCGAACCTGGTAAAGGCACACAGGTGCAAGTAGTTATACCAATACAAGAATACGAAGAAATTAAAGAATAGATATAATCAGACCATCAAAATATATATTATTTTCTAAATGGGAGAGGTTTATATGACACAGATAAGGGTCATTGTAGTAGATGATCATGCAATGATTAGAGAAGGATTAATTTATATGTTGAGTGCATGTGAAGATATCGTAATAGTTGATAACTGTGACAATGCTGAAGAAGCTTACCGGTTATCTCAACTATTAAAACCGGATATAATTTTAATGGATATAAAAATGAATGGGATTAGCGGTATTGAAGCTGCCAAGCAAATACTAAAGGATCTTCCGGAAATAAAAATTATATTCCTAACTATTTTTGAAGATGCGGAATTCGTACGGCAAGCATTAGAAGCTGGAGCTGCCGGTTATGTTTTAAAACACGTTTCCCGGGATAAATTGATTGACACTATTAAAAGTGTATACCGTGGGGAAAGGGTAATTGATCCCACAGTTTTTAATCAAATTGTAGATGATTATATTAAACTAACGAACCATTCTGATTATAATGAGGAAGTTAAGTGGGTGCCGCAGACCATCGATCTGACACCACGGGAACAAGAAATACTCTATCAATTGATTAAAGGGATGACTAATAAGGAGATATCAGCAGCCACCCACCTGGCGATAGATACTGTAAAAACACATTTAAGAAACATTTTTAGAAAAATGGGTGTAAAAAACCGGTCGCAAGCCATAACTGAAGGTATTAAAATATTAAAAGCAAGCTCTAAATAAAAAAACCCTTAATAAAGGGTTTTTTATAAATGCAACCCCTCAAAGCTTGCATCGCCTTGATAGGTGCCAGGTGTTGAAAGGTTGAAAATCTTGATTTTCAACCTTTCAACACCTGGCACCAAAACCTACCTTTTCGAAAAAGCTCTTAAAGGCTAACGAACATTTTAAATAGAGCGGGTTTACCGTACCCCGATCCAGGGTTCGGTTTCGCAAGTGGCTACGGCAATTTCCACTGCCAGCCCGGCTTGTGCCAAAGCTACGGTTAACTGCTCGCGCAGCGGAGGCAGCACCACCCGCTCGGTGGCAAAATGTCCGGCGTCGATAAAGCTCATTCCTGCCGCAAGCATGTCTCTGGCGGCATGGTAGCGCACGTCCCCGGTAACCAGCACATCAGCACCCTTTTGCCCGGCCTGAGGCCACAGATCACCACCTGAGCCGCCGCACACAGCTATTCGCTGCACCAAAGTGTGGGGATCTCCGCCATAGCGCAAGCAGTCCCCTTGCAGCACTTGCTGTACTGTACCGGCAAGTTCGGCCAGCGTAACCGTAAGGGGCAGACGGCCAATCCGGCCCAACCCACTGGCCGCCCCTTTATTTTCCAGGGGATAAAGATCATAGGCCACTTCCTCGTATGGGTGAGCCTCCAACATGGCTCGCACCACTTCACCGGTTTTCTCTTTATTAATAATGGTTTCTATACGTACCTCTTCCACCCGCTCCAAACGGCCGACTTTACCAATAAACGGACTAGTACCCTCCCGGGGATAAAACGTACCAGTACCGTTAAGGTTAAAGGTGCAATGACTGTAATTGCCGATATGGCCGGCACCTGCCCGCCCCAGGGCCTCCCGTACTGCGTCAGCATAGGCAGCGGGCACAAATACCACCAATTTAAGCAGCTGCTGGTATCGCACCGGCTGCAGCACCTCGATTTGCTGTAGCCCCAGTACCCGGGCCAGCACATCATTAACCCCGCCCTCGGCACTATCCAGACTGGTATGGGCGGAATACACACCAATACCGGCCTGAATAAGCCGGAAGAGCAGGCTCCCTGCCGGATTGTCCCGGCGCAACGCTTTAACGCCCTTGAGTAGCATGGGATGGTGGCTAATGATTAACTGGACACCTTTTCCCACGGCCTCATCCACCACTTCCGGGGTGACATCCAGTGCCAGCAAAACCTTATGCACCCTAGCATCAGGGTCACCCACCTGCCAGCCGCTGTTATCCCATTCTTCCGCCAACTCCAGTGGGGCCAACCGCTCCATTACCCGCACCAAGTCCCTGGCCAGTACCACCTTTGACTTATCTACCATTTCGACAACACCTCCTCTATTTCCTCAGCCTCTTGTTTTAATACCTGGGCACGGGTATTTGCCTCTGAGCTATGGGCACTGGTTATTTCCCCGAGTATAATATTTATTTCTATTATCCTTCTTTTCAAAAATTCCCTCAATACAGCATCTTTCTTTTCCAGAAGGCGCGGCCCCAGCTTCAATGCAAAGCTGTTTTTAATTTTTTCAAAACCAGGCTCAGCCACTATAATGACGTAATAGTGTCCATCTTCGGTTACCATCTCCTCATCCATCAACCGCCACCCGTTATCTGTCAGCCACTTTCGCACCATAACTATGTCCCGCATGGGCTGGAGGACCAGCCGCCGTAAGTGCTGCAACACCTCCCTGCCCTGCGCAAGTATTTTACATATTGTTTTACCGCCCATACCGGCCACCACCACTACACTAACCTCGCCTGGTTTTATGATGTTAAAACCATCTCCCATACGTAAATCGATATACTCATCCAACCCGCTGGCTCGCACGGTGAGGTGTGCTGCATCAAACGGCCCCTGGTTTATGTCAACTCCCACCACCCGGGGGGATATACCCCGCCGGACCAGATAAACAGGTAAATAAGCATGGTCTGTGCCGATATCCGCAACCGTCGCGCCGACCGGCACATGCCGGGCTACCGTGGCCAACCGCTTTGATAACTCCATTACCACTATACATCCCCCTATCTATCAAACAATGCCCATGATAGGCAATTAGTTCCCTTAATATTATAGCCCATTAAGACGATGTAGTTTAATACCACAATTAATACGAAGGGGCTACCACATTGATATCATTGTTATAACCGTAACAAAACAAATAAGCGGTCATTTATTGCGTTTTAACCAGCTAACCAGCACCATTATAGCCAAGTGAAATTTTCGACATACCACATTTACCGGATAAACTGCAAAAAAGTTAAAACAACCGTAACTCGTTGAACAAAAATGGGCATTGGCGTATCATATGATCAGCAAATGAAACAAAGCCTTACCCGATCTGGCAAGAGCAGCAACTAAACGCTGGTTGCCCGAAAAGCCAATCGCAAGTAAATCCAATTAAGTTAATAACCATAAGGAGGTCCATGAATATGACCAGAATGTTACTGGCGGTAAACGGTGCCCAATACTCTACGGGGGCGATTAAAAAAGCGATATGGCTGTCCAAATTAGAGGATGCCCAACTGGATGTCCTCTATGTAAATCCCCCGTGCAACCAAATGTACCCTGATATACCCCAACTTTGCTTCTGGATGCCGGACTTTGAATACAAAATGGTTACCCAAAGGCTGAGGAACAAAGTCCTGGACGGAGAAATCATCCCCATTTTTAAAGAAGCAGGCCTGGATCCCCGGGTAGTCGTCACCAGCAGGGATCAGGATGAAAAAATCAAAGAAATGAGCACAGAAAACCATTATGACAAGATATTCATCGCCAGCCCTTCAAGGTTCTGCCGCAATGAATCCAAAGGATGGCTGTGGTTTAAAAATAAGCTGCAGGAAATCCCCGCCGGAACAGTTTGCTTAATTTAAAAACCCCCTTCTCTTTACCAAGAAGGGGGTTTCACCTCATCAAACACCAACACCGTTCCCGCACAATTTCCACCAGCCGGGGCAACCTGGCTTCAATTACCGGCGATAGTTCAAGGGAGAAGCTAATTTCGCCGGGCTCCACGCCAATAATAGTCACCTCCGGTCTAACCCCGTAGTGAGCAGCTAACTTTAGCGCATCCAGAAAGTGCAGCTCATGGCCTATCCAGGCATCCGACCCCGCTCCCGTTTCTATTTTGTTTAGCTGCTCCAGGCCCATTAGATAAACAGCCCCCGCTGGACCACCCCCCTGCATGCAGTCCACAGCAATTACATGCCTGCACTCCCTGAGTAAATTCCAGTAGCTCCACAGGACGCCTCCTGCCTCAACAGCCCGAACGCCCGGCGGCATACCGGTTTTTTGTAATTCCCTAACCACACGGGGACCAATTCCGTCATCCTTTAATAACGGGTTGCCCAGTCCTACTACGGCAATCTGCTTCACTAATGACCACCACCCAGCTTTTACTTGGGCCTAAAATAACCGGTAAAAATCGATTTAAGTTTTCCCAAGCTGTTGGTAAACGCAAAATAAACATGCCCCGCCACCGCGCTTGATAAGATAACTGCAACTAAATAATGCACCAGGCGGGTATTGTGCAAACCACCAAAATAACGGCTCAACATTTGCAGCTTGCCTGGGGAATAAAGGGCCGCTCCGGTGACCAATTGTGTTATAAACAATATGGCCATTTGAGAAAACAACAACTTTTGCCCGGGGTTATACTTGGGATAGTTGGGCTGTTGCCTTTTTAAAAAAAGCTCGTAAGCGGCAAACCTCGGGACATCGGCTATGTCGCCGGCACCGGGGAACAGCTTGCGGTAATCCCGGCTGGCCACAGCATAGTATACCCGGGACAAAAGATAAAAGCCCAAGAAATACTGTGCGGTAAAATGCACTTTCCTTGCGGCATCCATACTGCGAAAGCCGCGTGCACCGGTGGGTTTATGGATATAAAAACCACTGGCTGCCAGCAGCAAGAAAGACGGCACCAGCACCCAGTGCAACGCCCTGGCGGTCCGGCTGTGGCGTTTAGTTTTAATGCCTTTTAGTCGTAATCCCAGCAGGTTATTGTCAAATATCATACCTATCGCTCCGGCTTAATATATTGTCTCTCTTACATATAGGGGTTAAATCGTTAAAATGGCTAGGGAAGTTCCTAATGCTCAAACTCCTTTAACTTATTGGTAAACCACGCGGTATGTAGATCCTCGTCAATCAGATTGTCCCATAAAACATCAAACAGATGCTGGTCATTTCCAACATGCATGATTATATTTTTATAATCCTGCATGGCCTTTTCTTCCAAAGTGATATTCATTTTAAGTATCATCTTGGGTCCCAGCAAACCACTAAATGTACCGGCGGATTTCCCAAGCAGGGGCGAAATAACATCTCCCAGACTGGTGGGCATCCCCCCCCGTCTTTTAATTTCCTCGGCCAGCTTGTCTACATGCTGCTGCTCAATCATTGCTATTCTGGCAAAAGTTTTAGCCAGGTAAATGTCCTCCACAGCATGGGCCTGGGCTGTATATAAATCCACCTGGCTCAGCTCCAGGCTATAAAACCAATTTAATTTGGCCATTATTGTTTTATCGTCCATGGTTGTCCCAGTCATGAAACATAGCTTTCAGCTATTCCTAAAAACCATTTTCACCAAAAACATAGAGCAAGCCCCATGACTGGATTTGTACTCCCTTCGGAATAAAATTGATTAAATCAGGTTTCGAATAATAGAAAAACTGTACACAAAAAGCAATTCCCATTTCATTACAACATATAATTACTGGTGCCTGATTTCCACGATTGTATTTACCTCGACCAATTTAAAAAGCTCGGCAACTTGCCTGTTATCCATCCTGATGCACCCGCCCGAGGCATGTTTACCTATAGAATCCGGCTCATTGGTACCATGAATGCCATACTTGCTACCAACCGGTGCTCTGGCGTCTTTTACGGCCCGGTTATCTTGTTCAAAAGGCACGGCGAGGCCCATCCAGCGATCACCCAGCTGCGGCTTTAATTCCCGGCCATGGTCCTCAATTTTATTGGCTATTTTGAAAACACCCTCGGGTGTATACAGAGGATCTTTTCCGGTGGCCACCGGGTAACTTTTGTACAGCTCGCCTTCTTTGTATAAATATAAAGTATTGGTTCCTTTGTTGATGATAATTTTATCCCGGCCAGTACGGGGATTGGGGTAGGCAGCCAACACTTTAAATGTAGGCTCAATGCCAATGACGGTTATTTCATCGCCATCAACCAGCTTAATACCTTCTGCTATAGCATGCCCCACCAGCGGGGGCATACCGGCCAGTTTATCATTAATATTGTGAACAACACCACCGTGACTAACTCTTATAGTTTGTCCCGTTTGCTTGTTAATAACATCGTATTCCTGGTCTAAGCGGCAGACCACCACACTGTCGTTCTCAAATATAACACAACCTTGTTTAGTATTTTGAGGGACCAGCGAAGCCTTTTGTTTATCCTTATTCGGGTAAACAGGCTGGTGTGCAATAGGAAGCTTATTTTGAGGGATTGGTTTTTGCTGAATCTTTTGTTTAAGGTTTAATTGACCAAAGATTAACAAAATAGCCACTGCTATTAATACCAATTTCAATAAATTTTGCATTTACCTCCTCCCCCTGGTACCGGTTGTTGAAAATTGAAACGTTGACCTAACTATTCCTAACTACGCGCCTTACTCAAGCAAGCCTGATTCATTTATTAGTATGGCAGGTAGACTAAAAAATAAGTTTTGGAAATTATACCAGGTCAAATAATTTGTGGCTTGGCGGGGTATAGCTTTACATATAGTGTTTAAAAAATACTTAAATTGGAGGAGAAATAAAATGCTAACGGCTGAGGTGTCTCTTTACCCGCAAAAAACAACCAACGCCAGCCAGATTATCAACAATTCACTGGATACGCTGAGACAGCATGACTTGCAAACCCAGGTGGGTTCCATGTCCACCCGACTGCAGGGTACAGATGATGAAGTATGGGCTGGGTTACGAGACTTATTTGACCGGGCCGGAGCCCAAAACGAAGTTAACATGGTGGTCACTATTTCCAATTCGGCGGTTTAATAATGCAAATACGGATGCCTGGCAACACATATATCTGACAAATTACGATCAAGTTAATAAACTTTAATGTTTCAGTTAAAAAAAAGCGCCTGAGATCCTTAATAGATAAGGTTCCCGGGCGCTATTTTATGCTGTGCGTAACAAAGCTCAACAAACTGGTCTAATAACAAGCTTATAAAACCCCAAGACTACTTACAAAGAAATCATAAACTCCCGCAATGATTTGCCGGGTGCAATCACATGGGTGGCGCAAGCCGAGCAGGGGTCGAAAGCGCGGACCACCCGGCTGATTTCTATGGGCTCGTTTTCATCCGCCACCGGTGTATCTAAAAGGGCCTGTTCCATTGGGCCGAGCTGCCCCTCTGCATCCCGGGGGGACATGTTCCACGCCGTGGGGGTAATGATCTGGTAATTGGCAATGCGTCCCTTTTCAATACGCAGCCAGTGGCCCAGAGGACCGCGCATGGCACCGGTTAAGCCCACTCCGACTGCTTTTTGAGGGATTTTAAAAGTTTTATACACAGGTTCTCCGGGGCGCAGTTCCTTCAACCACCCCTCCATTAATTGGCCCACCTTTTGGGTTTCCAACACCCGGGCCATTATCCGGTCTATTGTAGAAACACCGCGGCGGTAGTCACCGCTTACCCATAGCCGGGCCAGGGGTCCCCCCTCCACTGCCCTGCCGTTATAACGGGGTGCTTTCACCCAAGAATAAGCCCCTTGTTTATCCCGGTCGGGCGCTGTTTGATCATTTAGTACTTCTTGATTACGCATTACTTTAGAAACGCCGGAATTTTCGCCGTTATCTTCATACCAGGCATGGCTTAGATCTTCCTTAATGGCCTGAGAGTCCATTTGACACACCTGCCCGTCCAGCACCACCCCGAAGGGGAAATACCTTCCCTGGTCGTTTTGATCCCGGGGAAATAGGCCGAATATCAGCATATCGGCTTTACGGCCACCAATGGTATAGTAATCAGCATAAACATCGGCCAGGGTATGGGCATCAGCAATCATCCGGTTGGCAATAAAATCGTTTATTTTTTGCAGTTTGGAGCGGAAATTTAGGACTACATCCACCGCAGGTGCTACGGTGCTGCCCCCGGCCAGTATACTATGGGGGAATGGTGCTTTTGCGCCGAACAGGGCCACCAGCTCATGGGCCAGCCGTGCTATCTCCAATGCTTCATAGTAGTTTTGCAACATAGCCTCGTTGTCTCGGCCATTGAGCCTGAAGTCTTTTTTATAACCAGGCACAAAGGGATGCAGGTCAGGTCCCCGCATGAAATCGGGCAAACTTAAAAGATAAAAATGCCTGATATGATTTTGCAGCAAATCCGCGCCTAAAATTAAATTACGCAATACATTACCGTTATGGGGCGGTCGTACCCCGGCGGCATCTTCCAAGGCAAAGGCTGCCGCTGTACCGTGAGCGGCGGAACAAATACCGCACACCCGCTCGGTAAGGTAACTGGCGTCCCGGGGGTCCCGGTCCTTTAAGATTAACTCAAACCCCCTGAAAAACTGAACACTGCATCTGGCTTCCACCACCTTGCCACCGGATACCGTAACTTCCACCACAAAGGGACTGTTGGCCCTGGTCACCGGATTAATGGTAATCTTTTTCATTTGATGACTGGCACCCCCTTTCAAGCTGATTTGTGAGGTTAAAACTACTCTTCCTTTATTCTCGCTCAATCCCAAATTAACACCAATTACCAATATTTTTTAGGATTTAGGAATGCACCCGAATTTATATCTAGCCCGATTAATGCCTTTTCTTTAATTTATATTTAATACCATCTACTAACTTTTGCGCTGGCGTGTTCTGCAGCACCTCGAGACCTAATTTGGGAGGTGCTAAACCCTTTTTAATAGTTTTGGGCAGCCGTCCCTTTATAACACTGGTCGCCAGGTGAGTGCCAAGGCCGAGGGCGGTCAGGGTGCCGGTTATGGCCCCTATACGGTTGGCATTTACGGTAATACCGGGCAGGCGTATATCCGGCAGGTGCTCAAAAAAAGGCATGGTGTGCTCTGGAAACTCGGGACTTACACAACCTATGCAGGGGGTATTGGCCTTAACGGGCCAATTGACGTGCTCCCCGTTCCACTGGCGGTAAGGACAGTCTGCGAAGGTTACCGGCCCTTTGCAGCCCACCTTGTACATGCACCACGGCTCCCCCAATTGATCGGCAAATATACCGCTGTCGAAATAGTGCCGGCGCTGGCACAGGTTATCAATGGTTTCCCCGTAAAACAGCGTGGGTCGGTTATAATCATCCAGCTCAGGTTCACCATACCACACCAGGTGAGCCAGGGTGCCTACAATCCAGCCCGGGTTCACCGGACAGCCCGGCACATTAATGACCCGCCGGGTCAGCACTTCCTGAACACTTTTACCATGCGAAGGATTGGGATGGGCTGCATAAGGCCCCCCAAAGGCGGCGCAGGTGCCCACTGCCACCACATACCCTGCCGCCGCGCCCAGTTCCTGCACCGCCGCCAGGGCCGTGTACGGTTCCCCGTTACGATGGCCGACTACGCAATACAGCCCATTGGATCGGGTAGGCACAGTGCCCTCTACAATCAATATATATTCGCCGGCGTGCTTAGCCAGAGTTTCTTTCAGTACGCCCGTACACATATCCCCTTCGGCGGTCATGACAAATTGGTTATAACGAAAATCTATCAAATCCGTAATAATAGCCCGGTAACCCGGATCCAGAGAGTTTAAAAAAGATATACTGTCTCCCGCACAGGTATTGGTACCCAGCCAGAGCACCGGAGGACGTTTCTTTTTGTCTCCGGCCAGCAAACTGCCCACCAGTTGGTTGGTGGTTTTAGATACCACCAAGCCACTTTTGTTAAACTTTTTTTTGAAATTTTCTTTTTCAATCATCTATACCACCTAAAACAATGTTTCCCAGGATAACTAGAAATATGTCTCCCATTAAACCAATATAAAATTTACCCGAATAAGAATAACTCTATATATACTGGCTCCCATTGCCACATTTTTAATCATACCTGCCAACAATACACTTTTTTGGCAACAACAGTAGATATTTTTTCTTTAAGAATAGCTTGGTAATCTTTTAAAATAATTCATAATAACACCACCAACTACACAGAATAAAGTTACTGCCGGAGATGAATACCAACAGGTTTCTGCGGTTTTCGAAGCCAATGCGGTAGTTATTTTCCGGGGTGCCATCGCCCCTTGGGCTTGGGCGGGGGAAATTATCACCTTTGCTATGCTAATACCCTTTTTTCAAAGCTAAGCTAATAAACAAATTTACAAGGAGTTGTCCTATGGCAGCTTTTTTTAACAAATTCCGACGACCCCGCCGTTTAAACACCCCGGTCCAAAAGCCGGTTAACTCCAGCGGCGGTCAAAATAGCCAGCGCCAAAGCGGCCCGGGCCACACTTCCCAAAGCCGGACTTTAAGTAGCGATATAGAAGACAATCTCCGGAGCCTAAAGGAAATTTTCAACCAATGTAATGACATAATTTTTCGGGAGTTTTTATTTGCTCAGCGAGAACATATAAAACTTGCTTTGATTTATATTGATGGTTTGACCGATAAAAGCCAGGTAAGCGACCAAATTATGCGGACACTATCCCTGGAAGTGCCTACAGCTACCGACAAGGCGGCCATAACCAAAGAAAATGCCTGGCACTACATTAAAATGCGCGGTCTTTGTGTGCATCAATTACAGGAAAGCCAAAAGCTGGAGGACGTAATCAATGCGATTTTGTCCGGAGATAGTATACTATTGGTGGACGGGCATGCTACCGCATTAATCGTCGGCAGCCGGGGCTGGGCGGCCCGTTCCATTGAGGAATCAAAAACCGAGACGGTGGTGCGAGGGCCACGGGAATCTTTTGTGGAAACACTACGCACCAACACTTCTATGCTCAGGCGCAAAATTAAAAATCCCAACCTAAAAATTGAGGCGCTGCAGCTGGGGGAAGTAACTAAAACCGATATAGCAGTTATCTACATTAAAGGTATTGCAAGCGACGGACTGGTTCAGGAGGTCAAAAACAGACTGTCGAAAATTAAAATTGACGCAGTGCTGGAATCGGGCTATATAGAAGAGCTGATCCGCGATCACCCTTTTTCCGTATTCCCCACTCTTTCACACACCGACCGTCCCGATCGAGTTGCCGCCAATTTATTAGAGGGCCGGGTGGCTATTATGGTGGACGGCACACCGATGGTATTGGTGGCACCCTATTTATTCATTGAAGCCATCCAGACACCGGAAGACTATTATGAGCAATCATTTTTCATGTCCGGCGTGCGCATGCTGCGGATTATCAGCATGGTGATCGCTTTGACGCTGCCCTCTCTTTATATTGCTATTGTTTCTTTTCACCATGAAATGCTGCCCACGCCTCTGCTGTTAAGTATCGCGGCCCAGCGGGAGGCAGTGCCCTTCCCTGTTTTCGTGGAAGCATTATTAATGGAATTAGCCTTTGAAATTATCAGGGAAGCCGGCATCCGGCTGCCCCGGGACGTGGGCCAGGCCGTGAGCATCGTAGCCGCGCTAATTATAGGCCAGGCCGCAGTTCAGGCAGGGCTGGTGGCCGGGGCTACCATTATCGTGGTTGCTTTAACGGCCATGGCCTCCTTCACGGTCTACTATAGCGGCAGCTTCACTTTTCGGCTGTTAAGATTTCCGCTCATGTTCCTGGCGGCATCCTTTGGGCTGTTCGGCATAGTTGGGGGCGTAATCGCCATGGTGGTGCACATGGCCAGTTTACGTTCCTTTGGGGTTCCCTACCTGGCACCGCTGGGTCCTGTTATTACTGAGGATTTGAAGGACTCGGCGGTGCGGGCCCCCTGGTGGGCCATGCGCAAACGACCGCATTTAATTGGTCAAAACAACCCGCAGCGAGAAGCACCGGGGATGCAACCACGGCCCCCGCAGCCCAAAAATAAATAGGTGGTGTAAAACAGTTGCTGGAAGGTGGCAAAATTAGCAGCGGACAGGCTGTTTTTTTAAATATAACCATGATTATCGCCACGGCAATGCTCGCTGTCCCGGCTATTGCCGCCGTGCATGCCCGGCAGGACGCCTGGTTGTCCATGCTGCTGGCCACACTGCTGGCTCTGCCCATTGCGTGGGTCACGGCCAGTCTGGGCACTTTATTTCCAGGCAAAACACTGGTGGAATACACCGAGGACATACTGGGCAAGTGGCCCGGTAAGCTGCTTGGTTTGCTATACTTACTGTGGTTTATCCATATTTGTTCGATAATGATCAGGGAATATGGTAATTTTCTAATAGATGTTTTTATGCCCGAAACGCCCCTGATTGTTATTAACATTTTAGGAGCGGCCCTGGCTGCTTACACCGTAAAAAACGGTTTGGAAGTTCTGGCCCGGGTAAACCAAATTTTTTTGCCGATCATATTAATTTCAGTAATATTAATATTTTTGCTGGCTCTGCCGGAGATGAAACTAGAACGGTTTCTACCGGTTTTTGAAGCCGAAACCGTAAAAATATTTAAGGGCGCCATCGTTCCCTGGGGCTGGATGGGAGAAATTATCACCTTTGCCATGTTGATCCCCTTTTTAGCTCAACCCGGACAAACCCGACACACCGCCGTTATTACCATACCCCTGGTGGGGCTGTTTTTTACGCTGCTGGCAGTGGCCAGTGTGGCCGTCTTTGGCCCCGTCTTCAGCAATATGAATTTTCCCGTATTAAATGCCGCCAGGGTGATTAATATAGCCAATTTCATTGACCGCCCGGAACCAATAATCATGGCCATCTGGATAATCGGAGGGTTACTAAAAATATCCATCTTCTATTATGTTTCAGTATTAGGTTTCGCCCAGTGGCTAAACCTTAAAGACTACCGGCCACTAGTGCTGCCCGTGGGTGTGATACTAATAGCCCTTTCTATAGCCGTGGCTGAAAATATGCTTGAGTTAACGCATTTCCTTGGCAACGTATCGCCATACGAGCTGTTAACCTTTGAATTGGTCATACCGCTAACCCTGCTTTTAATCGCACTGGTTAGAAGACAAGGAGGAAATAGGCAATGATGAAAAAAACCATTTGCCTGCTGGTAATAATCAGTCTCGTATTTCCCCTAGGGGGATGCTGGAGCCGCAAAGAATTAAGTGATCTGGCCATAGTGCTGGCTGCGGGTTTGGACAGTACCCCGGAAGGTAATATCTTGCTCACGGTGGAGCTAGCCAGACCCAGCGCCTTGGGCGGCTCCCAGGGCGGCCAACAGATCGGGGGGGGAGGGCAGCAAAACAATGTCTGGGTGATTTCTCAGGAGGGTGAAACAGTAATGGACGCCACCAGGTACCTGGAGGGCAAAGTATCCCGCCATATTTATTGGGGTCACACTGTGATACTGGTTTTAGGCGAGCAGCTAGCTAAAGAAGGTATACGTAAAGCCATAAACTTCTTCTCCCGCGCACCCCACTCCCGGGAAACCATCTGGGTAATAGTGGCCAGGGGACAGGCCCGAGATATTTTAAACAGCCACTCCCTGCTCGAAAATACTTCGGCCCAAGCCGCCGGGCGCATGATCGGGGCAGGGGTTGGCGTGCCGGTGATGTTAAAGGATTTAAGCATGATGCTGGCGAACAAAGGCGTAAACCCGGTTCTTCCCCGCATGGAATTAACCCCGTCCGGCACGCCCCAGGGCCCGGTAATGTACGAAAATATTCCGGAGGCCCAAAATGCCCAGCAACCATCCACCAAAATCCATGCTGAAATCACCCTCACCGGCACAGCGGTATTTGATGATGAACGTCTGGTGGGCTGGCTGGATTATCACCAAACCAGGGGGCTGCTCTGGCTTAAAGACAAAATAACCGTCGGGGAAATCACCGTACCCTCACCATCCGAACCGGATAAAAAAATATCCATTGACATTACCAGGGGCAGCACTAGGGTGGAACCCTTTTATGATGGACAAAACATTTGGTTTGATGTGCAAATGAACCTGGACGGAGCTCTTTTAGAGCAGCAGTCCACGGAGGAATTAACCGATGAGCCTATCTTTACCGCCATTGAAAATAGCACTGCCCGCGCCATTGAAGCCAACGCCCGATCCGTCATTGAGCTGGCTAAATATGATTATGGGGTAGACGTATTTGGCTTTGGACAAGCCTTTCATAGAAAATATAAAGAGGCCTGGCCAGCGCTGAAAGATGAGTGGAATGAGGCATTTATCAGTGCCGACATCAATCTAAAGGTTGAAGCCCATATAAGGCGCACCGGCCTGACGACCAATAGACTCTCTAAATAATAGCTGGTAAAAAGTACTTAACTCTAGCGAGTTAAGATAGGTGAATCAGGGAGGAAAGTATGGTTCTTTTAATGATACTGGCTTTTTTGGGCATCATCGGTCTTGAGGTGCCAGGCTTGGTACGCAAAAAAATGTGGCGGGAATTAACCGCCTTTGCAGCTCTGCTGGTTATCGGCATGGCGCTTAGCATACCGCAGACGTTGGGTATGACGATTCCCAACCCCAATACATATATAGAAATACTTTTCAAGCCAATGGTCGAATGGTTGAAAAAATGAGTTTGTCAAAACCGGTGATCAGCGAAGCAACCGAATTATAGTGAAAAGAGTTTAAAGTTCTGATTTTTATGCACAATTGTCATGTATTTGACTGAAATTGTTTATATTTTGGTTAAAATATAAATATAAGTGTTAACAATCCCTTCTCCTAATTACCCTTTTTAATACTCCCTAATTATCGCCCCTTAGCGGGGCGTTTTTGCTTTTCCCCACCCTAAAAACGCGTTTATTATGATATAATTAATTTAATTAATGATTTCAGAAAAATCATAATTGATATACAAGGGGGATTTGCTAAGTGTACATTATCGCCATTAATGGAAGCCACCGCAAAGGGAAAAATACAGCCATATTACTGAATGCACTGCTGGCCGAGGCCGCCGACCTGGGCGCGACCACTGAGCTGCTGGAGTTAACCGATTATAATATTAAGCTCTGCCGCTCCTGCAATAAATGCATGGGGCGAAACCAGTGCTCCATCACTGATGATGATATGCCCGCCATCGGTGAAAAATTATTGGCTGCGGATGGTATTGTGCTGGGATCGCCAGCCTACTGGGCCAATGTAACTACGCTGATGAAAAACTTTATGGACCGCACCCGCTACTTGCATGTAACCCGAAATATGTTGGCTGGCAAGGTAGGTGCCGCAGTCACCAACGCCGGGCTGCGTAACGGGGGTCAGGAAGCGGCACTGCGTATCATGACATTTTTCATGTCTGCCCAAGGACTGACGTTAGTGGATGCCAGGAATCAGAACAAGCCCATAATGTCAGATGGAGTGGCCGGCTCACTGCTGGCTGACGTAAAGGAAGGCAAAGCGATCTGGCGTAAGAGTGTAGAAGAAGACGAAGCCGCCATGCTGGCAGCGCGACAGTTGGGCCGAAACATGGTTGAACTTATTCGATCCTTGTCCAAGTAATCAATTATTGTTACAGACAAAGCTAACGGCATGGTATTCAATACCCGCCGCCGGCCTTGTTTTAACCGTTCATATCTTCAATAATAACATTGTAGTCATCTTTAATCTGCGCCGGCAAATTATCTTGCGGCGCTCTTTTTATTTGTTCTGCCAGCTTTTGTAGCTGTGCAAAAAGCTTTTTGTCAGTGCTTACATGCACATCGTACTCGGGTGCCATACTTTTAATTTGGCTATTTAATTCTTGTCTTATAGATTTTAAACGCAGGCGGTCAAATCCGGTAACTTTAACGGCCACGGCTATTTGGTTGTCTATCACCAGAGCCATACTTTCTTCCACGCCCTGCACCGTCAAGGCGACCTCCTGCACTTGCTTTGTCAGCTCAGTATTGATATGGGCCTGTCCTTCAACTTGGCCCGTTTGTGGCTCCGGCTTCCTTTGGGGCATGTTAACCGCACAACCGCCTATAATACATATAATTAAAGATAAAATAACAGCTTTAACGAGTTTGTTCATTCTGTCACCCTTCTCATCACCTTTTATCTACTCCCACTCCAGCCAATCTTGCGCGGCTGCCTGCGATATTTATCAACTATCTCAGCCCATTTTGTTTACCCTTTAGGCCTCACCAGCAAAGCCGCCATGAAACCAAAAATAATAGCCGCCGATATACCCGCGCTGGTTACTTCAAAAATGCCCGTAATAATGCCCACCAGCCCGGTCTGCTCAGCCTCGGCCATCGCCCCGTGCACCAGTGAGTTGCCGAAACTAGTAATTGGGATGGTGGCCCCGGCCCCGG
Organism: Desulfoscipio gibsoniae DSM 7213; assembly: GCF_000233715.2. Classification (GTDB taxonomy): domain Bacteria; phylum Bacillota; class Desulfotomaculia; order Desulfotomaculales; family Desulfallaceae; genus Sporotomaculum; species Sporotomaculum gibsoniae. Next base: position 1,407,379 of record NC_021184.1, on the reverse strand, counting down.
CAAAATCTATCAGCGGTTCGTATAGTCCCAAGCCGGCTAAAACGGCGCCCGCCACCACCATACTGCTGATGGTATGGGCCGGGGTAAGTTTACCCACATCCATCAGCAGCTGCCCGATCACACAAATAAGCCCGCCAACCACAAAGGCCCAAAAATAAGTTTCCATATAAAACCACCCCTTTATTGGCTAGATACAATGGAAACGGCATGCGCAATACATGGGATACTTTCTTTTTGCTGGTATGACAGCGGAGATAAAAGGGCACCGGTAGCTACAATTAATATCTTGCGTAACTCTCCTTTTTTCATCCTATTCAGTAGATGCCCATAGGTTACGGCAGCTGAGCACCCACAACCACTGCCACCAGCCAGTACTTCCGACTGCTGGTTCGGCCCATAAATCAGAAGTCCACAATCTGTAAATATTTCTGTAGGTATATCAATGTTATGTTTTTTTAGTAAATCAGAAGCAATTTCATGCCCCACCCGCCCCAGGTCACCGGTGGCAATAATGTCGTATTCCCGGGGATTAATACGCAAATCCCTGAAATGTGCAGTAATAGTATCCACTGCGGCCGGAGCCATTGCGCCGCCCATGTTATAAGGATCACTAATACCCATATCCACTATTCTACCAATGGTTGCACAAGTAACTTTGGGGCCCTCCCCTTCGGCTGCCAGCAGGGCTACCCCGGCCGCTGTAGCAGTCCACTGGGCAGTGGGAGGTTTCTGGGCGCCATATTCAGTGGGGTAGCGGAATTGTTTTTCCACCGCCCCATTGTGACTGACAGTGCCGCAAAGCACATAATTACCCGCTTTACTGTTAACGATCAGAGCACCCAAGGCAAGGCTCTCCATTGAGCTTGAGCAGGCCCCGTATAGTCCCAAAAAAGGCATCGCCATTGTCCGTGCAGCAAAACTGCTGGAAATAATTTGGTTCAGCAAATCTCCGGCAAGGAAAAACTGGATATCTTGTTTTTGCAGGCCACCCTTTTGAATAGCTTTTTCACAGGCTTCCTCCAGCATTTTCTTTTGTGCTTTTTCATAGCTATCTTGCCCAAGCCACAGGTCGCCGTGCAATAAATCAAAATCATTTGCCAAAGGACCCTCCGCCTCAAAGGGGCCCCCCACGGTGGCTGCAGATATAATGGTGGGCCGGTTATTAAATACCCAGGTTTGGTGACCTTGCAACATCTCTTCTAGCCCCCCCCCAACATTGCCAACGTTGTTTTAATCAGGGCAATAACGAAGGCTGCAAAAACGCCAAACACGATTACAGAGCCGGCCAGTTTAAACATATTTCCCCCTACCCCAAGCACAAACCCTTCGCTGCGGTGCTCAATGGCCGCCGAGGCTATGGAATTAGCAAACCCCGTAACGGGCACCGCCGTCCCGGCCCCTGCCCACTGGGCGATATGGTCATATACGCCAAATGAAGTTAATATTACTGATATTAAAATCATCACCGCTACAGTGGGGTTACCAACTGTTTTTTCCGTAAAATCAAAGTTCCACAGAAAAAATTCCGATATCCCCTGGGCTATAATGCATATGATACCACCCGCAATAAACGCCCGAATGATATTTTTGGCAACCGGCCGTCCGGGTTCCCTGGCCTTGGCAAAAGATTGGTATTCCTGCTGTACTGCGGTTAATTTCTTTTTTTGTTTATTAGACAAGTTTAATACACTCCCTATTTTTTTACACTTAATTATCTTTTAAGCAACGGTTCCAACTCATTAACCACATCAGCCAGTACCGCAGCGGATTTACCGTACATCTCCCTGGCCTCCGGTTGTTTGGCGCCCAGAGCGTATAGTTCGCAGTCAGCCTGGCATTTCTTGATGGTTGCCCAGGCAAGTTCTTTTGTTTTAGGCTTGGGCACTTGGATAGCATCGTCAAACAGATCCAGATACAGCTGGCCAGTGGAGTCCACCTGCCCGATAAATACATTTTCCGGAGCCACACCTGCTTTCTCCAGCTCGGTGTGTAGCCAGTTTCTGTTTAGCCCCATAGCGGTGAGGGGCTCATCCATGATAATGCCATCCATAATAACGGTTTGCGGCACGCTTTCCAGGCCTACATTAAGGCCGGCGGTTTTGGGGGTAACAGGCTGTTGATCCTTTTTGAGCAACACGCTGACCTCACCGGTTGGCTCTAGCACCGCAAATTCCACGTCGGCCACTTTAAAAGCATTTTTCTTCCTTAACTGGCTCAACAAATCTTCCGGTGTATACCGGGCCTCCATTAATTTATCTTCCAGTACTTTACCGTGGTTGATCAGTACCGTTTCCTTACCCTGGACAATATCCCTAACCGTTTTGTATTTGATAGACAGCAGGTAAATAAGTGCCGGGAGCAGGGTCCAAACCACCAGGGCAACCAAACCATGTAACAGGTTTGGTACCAAGTTTAAAGATATAACGGTAGCGATTCCACCAATTACAATAGCGGTAATCAAATCAAAAAAAGTCAACCGGGATGTTTGTCTTTTACCGATTAAACGAGCAAGGAACAACGTTATCACAAATAAGCCGACGGAGCGCAGTAAAACTTCCAACCATTCGACCATGCTGATTAACCCCTTGTATATTAATAGGATTTTTGATAACTACTATTGATCATAGTAACTTAAAAACCTTTGTACTGAGGTTCCTCAAACTCCAGGACGCTTAGTCTATTTTCCATATCTTTAATGACGCCTTCAAGACGCGTTATATTTTTATATAATATCTGCTCAGCCTGGTCGTTTTGCTCGATGTCGGCAAAACTTTCCAAGGTGGCCCTGGTACCCTTCAGGCTCGCAATCGTTTGCTTAACCTGGGCGCTCACCGTCATCATAATCACCTTCCCTGCAAACTTATTTTGTATAGTAATGCCGTTTTATATACCAAACTGAAAAAAGATGGAAAAACCGGATCGCCTGATCCGGTTGGTATCATAAGCGTTTTACGTTAGCCATTACCAAACAGAGTGTGATGGTCAAACGAAAAACTTCATTACTAAAATCCTTTATACTGGGGCTCTTGCTGCTCAATCTCATTAATCCTGGGCTCCAAACTGTTCACAATGGTTTGGGTCTGCTGTGCCGCGTTAGTGTAAAGGTCTTTAGCTTGTTGGTTTTGGGTTTGCATGGCAAAGGTTTCTAAACTGGCCTGGGCACTTTTAAGACCCGCTAAGGTTTGTTTGACTTGGGTTGCTACTGTCATTGAAGTACCTCCCTTGAAAAATTTAATTTTTACAAATTTAATAATGCCCCGGAAACTGCATTTTATATCTGGAAAATACTTTTCAAATATTTTCATAAAACCAATTTAGCTTATTTACGTTTGTGATAATTAGTGCGGTTTGTTTTCTGGATTGGCGTTTTTCAAATCAACGTATAAATTACCGCTGGTATCCAGCTGAGCAATGCTAACCTGACTAATTTCATTTACACCATGCTCCGTTTGCAATTTTTTTAAAAGCCAGTCTTTACTCAAGCTGATTTCTTTCAGCCTGTTTTCAATAACTACCCCGTCTTGAACCAAAGTAGTGGGCAATCCCTGGTACAGGGTGCTGATATTTAAATCCGCCGGAGTAACCGGATTCAACTGGCTTTTTCTCTGTACCGTAAGTTCACCATTACGTTCAAATATTGCGTTTTCAACATCGCCGATATTAAAAATATCTTTTTGCCTGAGCATTAACATGAGGTCGTCCAAATTAGTCCTCTGCCTGGCCAAAGCCTCTTCATCAATCTTACCGTTTTGGATTACGACGATTGGTTCACCCTCGATAATTTTGCGGGCAGGCACTGATTTTAATACCAACAAGCCCGTAAGAATGGGTAATATCGTCCACACGGCCATGCCCAATAATCCGGGGCCGAATGGATCCTCGGGCGTAGTGGTTAAAGTGCCGGCTATGGATCCTATCGTAATACCCACCACATATTCAAAATAGGTTAGCTGGGATATTTGCTCACGTCCGTTGATCCGTGTAAACAGCAAAAGAAATAAATAGGCAAACAATGCTCGGAGCGGTATTTCAATGTACGGATTGATAAGCATCCCCCTTTGCTTTTGTTATGTATTGCCCAAACCGGGGGGCGACTTTAATAAAATATCATTACCCGTAACGGTATAATTATACTTCCAGCATTATTGTACCAAATCAAATAAGTTAATCCGGTACTATTTAGTATATCCAAACACGCAGCCAGTACTTGTGACCATGTTAATATCCCGCTGGGCAAAGGGTTGCCAACAATTGGAACCCACCTCCTTATCAAGAATTACCAACAGAGCCAATGGTTAGAATAAAAAAAGTTAGCACCGAAGATTGACTTCGGTGCTAGCTTTTTTTGGTGGGAGCAAACGGGCTTGAATCGCTGACATCCTGCTTGTAAGGCAGGCGCTCTCCCAGCTGAGCTATGCTCCCATTTAGTTGTTCAGACTTGACGCCGGAGTTGTACTCCGGCGCCGTTCACTGATTGGTGGGCGATGACGGGCTTGAACCGCCGACATCCTGCTTGTAAGGCAGGCGCTCTCCCAGCTGAGCTAATCGCCCTTGGTGACCCCACCGGGATTCGAACCCGGGTTACCGCCGTGAAAGGGCGGTGTCTTAGGCCTCTTGACCATGGGGCCTACTTTATTACTAACTGCTAATCACTGGTGGGCCCACTAGGATTCGAACCTAGAACCAGCCGGTTATGAGCCGGATGCTCTACCGTTGAGCTATGGGCCCAGAGGGATTGGCTCCCCGAGCTGGATTCGAACCAGCAACCCTCCGGTTAACAGCCGGATGCTCTACCGTTGAGCTATCGAGGAACGCTACAGCAGTTATTATACAATAAACACACCCCTCGGTCAATAGAATTTATCAAGCAATTTTTAACTAATCCAGGTAATCTTTAAGTTTTTTACTGCGGCTGGGATGGCGTAGCTTTCTTAGTGTCTTAGCTTCAATTTGTCTAATCCGCTCCCGGGTTACGCCAAATTTCTGGCCCACTTCCTCAAGGGTCCGTGCCCGGCCGTCATCCAGTCCAAAGCGCAGGCGCAACACTTTTTGTTCCCGGTCAGTAAGCGTGGTCAGCACATCATCTAGCTGTTCTCGAAGCAATGTAAAAGAAGCTTCTTCGGCTGGAGCCCGGGCATCATGGTCTTCAATGAAATCACCCAGGTGGGAATCTTCCTCTTCACCAATGGGAGTTTCCAGCGAAACAGGCTCCTGGGCAATTTTAAGTATTTCCCGCACCTTTTCCTCGGAAATACCCATTTCTTTGGCAATTTCCTCAGGCAACGGCTCACGACCCAGCTCCTGCAGCAACTGTCTGCTCACCCTGATTAGTTTATTAATGGTTTCCACCATATGCACCGGAATACGAATAGTCCGGGCCTGATCGGCTATAGCCCTGGTAATGGCCTGCCTGATCCACCAGGTGGCATAGGTGCTAAATTTATATCCCTTACGGTAATCAAACTTTTCCACAGCCTTAATCAGGCCCAAATTACCTTCCTGGATTAAATCCAAAAATAGCATGCCCCGGCCTACATACCGTTTGGCAATACTGACCACCAAACGCAGGTTGGCTTCGGCAAGCAAGCGCTTGGCTTCTTCGTCGCCCTCCTCCATCCGCTTGGCCAGTTCCACTTCCCTTTCCGGCGTCAGCAGGGGCACCCGGCCAATTTCTTTTAAATACATGCGCACGGGATCATCTATACCAACGCCCTCGGGGACGGTTAAATCCACTTCTACATCATCACTGGAGTCGTTATCTTCTTCTTCCAAGGGAGAAGCGTTGACGGTCTCAATATCCTGAACATCGGGAACCACTTCGATACCCATGGCTGACAACTTCTCGTATACATCATCAATTTGCTCGGGGGTGAGCTCTATGCCCTGTAAACTGTCCATAACCTCGTGGTAAGTCACGGCTCCCCTTTTTTTGCCCTTTTCGATTAATTCCTTAACGTTTTTGACAATTCGTTTTTCCTTGGAATCATCCCTGCTCATTGCAACATTTCCCCTCCCTTCAGGGTTTGATCAGTAAATCCTATTTCCTGTAATATGCGTATAATTTCATTATAATCCCCGGCTTTTTCCGCACCGGCCAGCGCATCCTGCAATTGCCGGCGGTGTTCCAACAACTGTCGTTTTTTAATGGCATTTATATAACCCTTTACAATCAGCTCCGGGTTTTCGCCGGGAACCGGTTCAATTAACATAGCGCTCAACTTTTTCTGATACTCCTCGTCCAGGTGATCAAGTACAACAGATGATGTATGCGCATATGATCGATTATAAGCATCTATTATTTTTGCATAAACCTCACGACAAAAATCATCTTGAAAAAAATTGCCCGGTAGTGCACCGGCAACCAAATCTATAACTTTATTATCTTCCAGTATAAATCTTATTAATCCATATTCGGCTTTTTTACCAAAATCATTGGCAATTCTTTTATTATTAATATTATGCTTAATTTTAGCAATTTTATCCGGTTTTGTTGTTTTTTTTCGGTTACTGTTGGAAAATTTTTGGAGCTGCTCTGCTACCACATGGTAGCTAGTAAATAACCTGGCAGCAACCAGCCGGATAGCTTCATTTTTTTCCAACTCACCGGGCATAGCTGCCAGGGCGGGCAATACTTCTTCCAGTACAGCATCCCTGGCCAAAGGCCCATTATTATATTTAGCCAGGGCCCTTTGAATTTTGAACTCAACCAGCGGTGTGGCGTTTTCCACCTGCCGCTTCCATTGGTCAAGTCCCCGGGCCCGCAAAAATTCATCCGGATCCTTACCTTCGGGTAAGGAAAGCACCCTAACCCGGCAGCCCAACTCCTGTAATATGTCAAGTCCCCGCACTGCTGCCGCCACTCCCGCAGCGTCAGCATCGTAGGCAATAATCACTTCCCTGGTGTAGTTCATCAATAAACGCCCGTGTTCCTTGGTCAAACTGGTACCCAGTGAGGCTACTGTATTGGCCATACCGTACTGGTGAGCCGCTATGGTATCCATATAACCCTCGGTAATAACGACGTACCTCATCTCTCTAATGGCTTGCCTAGCCCTGTCAAGACCATATAATATTTTACCTTTACTGAAAAAATCTGTTTCCGCAGTGTTTAAGTACTTGGGCAATCCATCGCCCAACACACGCCCGCCAAAACCAACCACCCGACCCCGGGCATCTGCTATGGGAAACATCAAGCGTGACCGGAACCGGTCATATACTCCGCGATCGCCGCTAACCACCAGCCCTACCTTGAGCAAATCGGACACGCCAATACCTTTGCTTTGCATGAATTTCATCAGTGTGTCCCATGAAGCGGGCGCATAACCAAGCCCAAAATCCTTGATGATATTCGCATTTATGCCCCTGCCATGTATATATTCCCTAGCCGCAGCGGCCTCGGAATGCTGAAGCAGTATAGATTGAAAGAAATCTTTGGCCAGATTGTTTATTTTCCATGCTTTTTCCTCCCGGCGCAAACGCTCCCGCACCTGGGGGCTGTATCCATCAGGAACCGCTATCCCTACCTTTTCACCGAGCATTTTAACCGCCTCGGGAAAGGATAAATTGTGCTGAAGCATAATAAATTTAAATACATTGCCACCAGCATGACAACCAAAACAATAAAAAATTTGTTTATCGGGCGTAACTGTAAATGAAGGATCGGATTCCTGGTGAAAAGGGCAGTGTCCCATATAGTTGCGGCCTTTTTTTTGCAACGTTACGTAATCTGAAATAATTTGCACAATATCTGCCCTTAATCGAATATTCTCCACTATTTCCTCAGGAATAAAACCTCCCACCGGTATCACCTTCCAACCCGAACCACATACGCAAACATATTGGTCGTTTAACATTTATTCGCTGTCACTATAAATTATCCTTCCGAGTTCGACATTTTTTTGTTTACCGTAAGCCGTGCACAATGAAGTTATTTTGGGGATAGCAAAAGAGCGAGGGATAAAAAGCTGCTTAAATTGGGCGATGGCATAACGGTCAGTCATACCTGCAATATAGTCGCATACCGCCCGCTCCACGCCGACAACTTGGGATCTGGCACGGTGCTCCTCAGGCAGGCATTGGGGGTTTTTGACCCAGTGGGTAAATAGATATTGTAACACATGCCGAGCCTTTCCCTCTTCCCCTTTGGCCTCGGAGTCGATATAGACATGGTCAAATAGAAATTGCCTTAGTTTATCCGTGGCTTCATGCACTGTACTGCTCATACTGATCAACGGCTTATCCCGGCTGCTTATAATTAAATCCGTCACCATTGTATTAATACGTGTGCGGTGCTCTCTTCCTAATATATCCAAACAAAATGTGGGCAAATCTTCTACCAGTAAAATACCGCCCCGGATGGCATCGTCAATATCATGGTTTATATAAGCCACCCGATCAGCTATTTTAACTACCTGGCCCTCCAGGGTGGAAGGGCGTACGGGACCGGTATGGTGTAAAATACCGTCACACACTTCCCAGGTCAGGTTAAGCCCCGTACCCTCCTCTAACTCTTCCACTACCCGCAGGCTTTGCCTGTTGTGCTTAAAACCACCCGGCATAATTTCGTTAAGAGCGTTTTCCCCGGCATGGCCAAAGGGAGTATGTCCCAAATCATGCCCCAGCGCTATGGCCTCGGTAAGGTCCTCGTTTAAACGCAATGCCCGGGCCACCGTACGGGCTATCTGGGCCACCTCCAGGGTATGGGTAAGTCTGGTGCGATAATGGTCGCCTTCAGGAATAATAAAAACCTGGGTTTTGTGTTTGAGGCGGCGAAACGCTTTAGAATGGATTATTCTATCCCGGTCCCGCTGGAACGCTGTTCGAATACGGCACGGTTCTTCAGAAAAGCGACGGCCAACTGAACGATGGCTGCGCGCTCCAAATGGAGATAAATAGTTATCTTCCATGGCCTCGGTGTGCTGACGAATTTCCACCCGCTCCCAACCCCTCGAACTGTTATTTTTTGGATTTTATCGCCTTTTAATTTACTCCAACTTAACTTAAAAGTCTAAGTAGTTTGCTTTGCGTCTACTAAACCAGTTGGAAGCAGCCCGAACACTCCGGTTAGGTAAATAATATACCCCCGGCAGCCTGTCGAAACGACCAGCGGGGGCAGGAGAACAATACTTTTACTTCCCCTGGGTCCGGTGGACACGCAGGCTGGCAGTAGCCTGTGCCACCTCCAGCACCCGCCGCGCCAAAATTCGGGTGCGCTTCAGCCCATCCTGGTCATCCTTGGCCATTCGCTGGGCGCAAGCACCCAGATGCCCGGAATCATTATCATTAAAGCCATCCCCCACCACGGTCATACCTTGACAAAGCATCATGTCCTGCAAGGCCCGCAGAGTAGATTCCTGACCGCCAAAACGGCCCGCGCCCACCGACAATGCACCTCCCACCACATTAAGCAGTGCTTTATCCTTGCGCAGGTAACGGGCTTTATCCCAAAAGGCTTTAATTTGGGCCGAAACAGTGCAGAAATATACCGGGCTGCCCATTATTATGCCGTCGCAGCGCCGTAACAAATCGTAAGCAGCCTCCAGCGCTGTGCCGCGGAAACATCTGCCCTCACAGGGATTAGAACAAACCACGCAATAAGGCACTTTAGCCTTGGCCAGTAAATCAGAAACTTGCATAAAATGCCCCTCACCACCCGCAGTCGTTATTTCATCTAAAGCGGTCCGCAGCATCAGGGCAGTATTGCCTTCTGCATTAGGGCTGCCATTTATAGCAATAATAAGCATAGGAATCCCCTCTTTCCATAAATGAGCTAATCTGGTGTAAAAACACGTATTTACATACACCCTACCTAGTGTAATAGCCAAAATGAGAAGGTTTTTTGCTAATAATTTATAAAACTTATGCAAATAGCTAAGATTTATGCCAAAAGACACCTGGTTTAATCGATAGCACGCCGGCAAGCGTTACCGGTTATATTAAAGGTTTTATACAGACGACCTGATCAGGTTTATATTTTTACCGAAACCAGCACCTGGTACACCGGTCCATTGCGGGTAAGCCTGCTCTTCATCAAATCTATACCGGATACTGTTAGACTGCCAATAACGCCCAGCTGGCTGGCAAGCTTGTCTGCCTTACCTGCCAACATTTCACCGCCCTGGGGTGTGCGCAACCGGCCCAGGGTCAAATGTGGTGCAAAGCCTTGACTGTTTGAATCCCAACCCAGTCCGGCCATACACTCTTCCACCCGCCGGTGCAGCAGGCGAAGCTTATGCACTTCTCCCTGCACCCCCACCCAGATAACCCTGGGGCGGCGCGGCCCCGGAAAAAAACCTATCCCGCTCAATTCCAGTTTAAAACTACCTAAACCGCCGGCTGCTTCATTAACAGCTCTGGTAATTTCGCTAACCCGGCTGTCGTCTACATCACCTAAGAATTTGACAGTCAAATGGAGGTTGTGCTGCTCAACCCATTTAATATTAACAGGGGCGGTTTTCAAACAGGATTGCAAATTTCCTAACTTCCTTTTTAAATCCACCGGTAAATTTATGGCCCAAAAAAGACGTGACTGCAGCACCCGCATCACCTGCCTGTCCAACATAGCAGCTTGTTTACTGTAAACAGCCTGTACAATTAAACTTACAGCAGCCAGTACTTTTTATAAATTAGAAGCTTTTTTTCTTGTTCATCTGAGATTAATTGTACTTCTATACTTTTTACCAATTTCCTTTTTAGTTAATAAATATTTAACATAATAATGACGCTAAATAAAAGAGGGTCATCTGACCCTCTTTAAAGTAAGATAAACAGGCAAGCTAAAGCCGCTAAAATTAGCCGTTCTGAACTTTGGCCTGTGCCGTCGCTATCAAAATAGACCAATCGCTGTTTTTTACTATTATGGAACACTTCTTATAACATTTATACAAAACAAGTTATTTGTTGATGCGCAATACATACATGTTGTACGTTTCTATAGGTTCACTTATTTTTCATTTATTCAGTATTTCTTATTCAAATGGTTATACATTAAAATTCCTATAACGTATTGGAATACCAGAAATCCAGCTAAATATAACGTAATAAACTTGGAATTTTTTATTATATCAAGACTGCCCATTATAGAAAAGATTACAATAGACATAGATATTACTATCAACCCAATAATATACGCATATCTTCCAGATTTATCCCTCAATATGGTTTTCCTTTCATCATGTAATTCAATGTTCTCATTTTCAATTTTTTCTTGATATCTGTCTTTGTTTTCCGCTCTTGTCCAATAATAATATTTCCATAAGATAACTGCTCCACTGCAAATTCCTGCCCCTGTAAACCCAAATAATAGGCTTTCTAGTCTAGACTCGAAATTCAACGCAATAACCAGGCAAACAATTCCTATAAATAGGTATATCAGCCCTACATACAAATTACTTTTTTTCATTTTCCCCTCTCCCTTCATAAACAAAAATTTCCTCAATTGATTTTTTAAAGTAGTCTGAAATTGCGAAGGCTAATTCCAATGAGGGGTTATACTTCCCTGTTTCTATTGAGCTAATTGTTTGTCTTGAAACTTTAAGAGCCTTCGCCAAATCCTCTTGATTAAGTCCTATACGCTTTCTAAGCTCTTCAACTTTATTTTCCACTTAACCACCTCATTTCATGACAAGTTACCTTTACATCCATTATAGATGTTTCGCCGCCTCTTGTCAAGGTTGCTTTACATTTTTTCATAATAAGGGAAAAAGGGTAATGCCTCTTAAAGTTATTAAAAGACAATACCCATTTTGTATTTACTTTATTATTTGATTGACCCTTGTTGTATTTGAATTTATTTAGCTTCCTCTTTTTTAACCAAGTCATCGGAGAAGAATATTCCTTCTGTAATGTTTATAAAAGTTATTCCATTATCACCCTTGAGGCTGTACGCTCTTCCATTACTATATACCGTTTTTTCACATTATGGAACACTTTATGAATATCATTATCAATGAGCAGATACAAGTTTCAAGCCTATAATTCCTATAACTATAAATCCAATAAAGATAAGCCTTGTCATGTCAACAGGTTCTTTGAACAGAATTATTCCTAATATCACAGTCCCAACTGTGCCGATTCCTGTCCAGATTGCGTAAGCTGTTCCTAATGGAAGACTTTTTAATGCCAACGATAAAAAATAAAAACTCGCTATCATCCCCACTATAGTAAAGACACTCGGCATAAGTTTTGTGAAACCTTGCGAATATTTTAATCCTACAGCCCAGCACATTTCAAGAAGTCCTGCTATGACTAACAATAACCATTTCATATTCTTCACCACTTTATAAATAAAGGCTCTGGTAATTATCTTTTTACGTTGACGTATTCAATGGCTTCCTTGCCAGTTATATGCTCGACGTCAATTGCAATAATATAAGCTTGCGAACATCCGGTTATTTCCTTGCGTTTGGCTTCTTCAGGTTGGTCTCCTGAATACTTTTCAACTAAAGCCTCAAAAGCTTCCAGCCATTCATCACCTTCTACAATTCTTGCTTTACCAAAAGTAATAACGCTACGGAAATAAGTAGTATATTTTTCACTTACTATCGTATCTTCATCTATTACTGAAAAAGATACCTTTGGGTTCTTCTTAATAGCATCGATTTTATGTCCAGCTTTTGCTGAATGAAAATAGATTTTGTCATTGCAATAGACATAGCTAAGTGGAACTGCGTAAGGATAATCTTCATCACCCAAGCACGCCAGAAACACCATTTGTGCATCTGTCCATTACAGCTACGGTGTCTTCCATTGATAATAATTGCTTACCTCTTCTCATTTCTCTAAACATTAGTTATTTCCTCACTTTCATCGCATAATCATCAAGAATAAAAAAACCCGGAAGATATACATAATATCTCCCAGGCTTTTATCCTTCCGTGTACACAGATAAACTGTGCGTTTTATCTCGGTCCAGACCAGTTCTTTTCAAAACTGCGGAACCCTATAAAACTTAAAATATAAAATTTCCTATTGAAGCAAGTTCTTAATTCAGGGGGAGATTCAACTCCCCCTGAATTTTAGAACTGCAAAATGCATGACTTAGTTGGCGTTGTACTCCCACTTATAGAAGTGGGAGACTTACGCCAAGTTAGTCAGGTTAAATAGTACCATATGTCATTAACTATTTCAAGCTTACTTCGATTGGTCTTTATTGATTACAGCAGCCTGGGCCGCCGCCAAGCGGGCGATGGGCACCCTGAAAGGCGAGCAGCTCACGTAATTTAAGCCAATCAGGTGACAGAATTCAACGGATGAAGGCTCTCCGCCGTGTTCACCGCAGATACCGATCAACAAATCTGGTTTTACGCTACGGCCCAACTGCACCGCAGTTTGCATTAATTTGCCCACGCCGTTACGATCCAATACCACAAAGGGGTTTTCCTTCAATATTTTTTTCTCGATATAATCCTGCATAAACTTGCCCTCTGCATCATCCCGGGAGAAGCCCAAAGTAGTCTGGGTCAGATCATTGGTGCCAAAGGAGAAGAAATCAGCAGCGCCGGCCACTTCATCGGCCAGCAGAGCGGCCCGGGGTACTTCAATCATGGTACCCACAGTGTATTCAAACTCCACGCCCGTTTCCTTCATGACATCGGCCGCCACCTGCTCCACAGTATTACGCAGGAAGGACAGCTCGTTTACATCGATGACCAGCGGTATTTCAACTTCAGGGATTACTTTATACCCCTCCTGTACCAGCCGTACCACTGCCTGGAAGATGGCCCGGGCTTGCATGGCATAAACCGCCGGGAAAGTGATACCTAAACGGCAGCCCCGGTGTCCAAGCATGGGGTTAAATTCGGACAACGCCCGTACTTTTTTAAGCAACTCTTCCTTTTGCTTGATTTCACCGGCATCGCCTCCGGTCAGCCGCAGGGTCGTAATTTCGACCATCAACTCCTCGGCGTTGGGCAAGAACTCGTGTAAAGGCGGGTCCAGTAACCGTATAGTCACCGGTAAACTTTCCATAGCCTTCAAGATACCGTAGAAATCCTCCTCCTGCACCGGCAGCAATTTGGCAAGGGCTTTATCCCTTTCTTCGTCTGTGTCGGCCAGGATCATCTGCTGCACTATGGGCAGGCGGTCCTGTGCCATAAACATGTGTTCGGTACGGGTCAGACCAATGCCCTCGGCACCAAATTCCCTGGCTTTGGCAGCATCTCCGGGCGTATCGGCATTAGCCCGCACGCCCAGAGCCCTGATTTCATCAGCCCAGGTGAGCAGCTGCTGGAATTCGTCGCTGAGCTCAGGATCTATCATGGGCACCTCACCCAGCATAACCTGGCCAGTGGCACCATCTATAGAAACAATATCGCCTTTTTTAACAGTCAATCCGCTAACTAAAAACTCTTCATTTGTATAATCAATGCGCATGGCCTCACAGCCGCAGACACATGGCTTACCCATACCCCGGGCCACCACTGCGGCGTGGCTGGTCATGCCGCCCCGGGAAGTTAGGATACCCTGGGCCTGCACAATACCGTGAATATCGTCCGGTGTGGTTTCTGTACGCACTAAAATTACCTTTTGCCCTTCAAGGCCCAGTTTCTCAGCCTCATCGGCATCAAACACCACCTGGCCGCCGGCGGCGCCGGGAGATGCGGGGAGACCTTTGGCAATTACTTGTAAACTAGCATTGGGGTCAATGCGCCGGTGCAGTAGGTGGTCCAGATGGGCAGGTTCCACCCGCATGATGGCCTCTTCCTTGGTAATCAGACCCTCGTTTACCATATCCACTGCAACTTTAATGGCTGCCTGGGCGGTACGTTTGCCGTTACGGGTCTGCAACATCCACAATTTACCCCGTTCAATAGTGAATTCGATATCCTGCATGTTGCGGTAGTGTTTTTCCAACAGTGTGCATGTTTCCGCAAATTGCTTGTATACACCGGGCATTTCATCCTTTAAGGTAGCAATGGGCTGCGGGGTACGAATGCCGGCCACTACGTCCTCACCCTGGGCATTAATGAGATATTCACCATACAGCTCGTTTACGCCGGTGGACGGGTCGCGGGTAAAGGCTACGCCAGTGCCGCAGTCATTGCCCAAGTTGCCAAACACCATCACCTGCACGTTCACTGCAGTACCCAGGCTGTCCGGTATTTTATTTACCTTACGATAAACAATGGCCCGGTCATTATTCCAGGAATTAAACACCGCATAGATGGATTTAAACAACTGGTCCATGGGCTCCTGGGGAAAAGGACTGCCGGTTTCCCTTTCAATAAGCTTTTTATATTCTTCTACGACGACCTGCCATTGCTCGGCGGTTAACTGGTTATCGAATTGAACATTGGCCATGTCTTTTTGAGTTTCCAGGATGCGCTCAAATTTTTCATGTTCAATGCCCAGCACTACATCGCCAAACATATTTAAAAAGCGGCGGTAGCAGTCCATAGCAAACCGTTCATCCCCGGCGGCCCGAGCCAGCCCCTTGACTGTTTCGTCATTTAAGCCAAGATTTAATACAGTGTCCATCATGCCGGGCATGGAAATGGGCGCACCGGAGCGCACGCTGACCAGCAGGGGATTGTCGGGGTCACCAAAACTTTTGCCGGTTTTCTCCTCCAACGTTTTTATTTTATCGCGCACCTGCTCTTCCATGCCGGGTGGAAACTGCCTGTTCTCCACATAAAACTGGTTACAAGCATCGGTGGTAATGACGATTCCAGGAGGAACCGGTAACCCAATATTGGTCATTTCAGCTAAATTGGCACCTTTGCCGCCCAGCAGATCCTTCATATCCGCCCGGCCTTCTTCAAAAGTATAAACCCACTTACTAACTACCATGCCTTTCCCCCCTGTAGTATATTTCCAGCACCCGGCTGGCGGTTTCTTCAATAGCTTTATTGGTTACATCAATTATTGGGCAACCAATTTTTTTCATTGTCTTTTCTGCGTATTCCAATTCTTTTAGGATGCGCTCCATGCTGGCATAATCAGCATTGGAAGTAAGGCCCAGAGATTTTAACCGCTCCCGCCTGATCTCATTAAGCTGGTTGGGGCTGATTTTCAGGCCAATCACCTTGTGCCGGGCCAAACTGAAAATTTCCTCGGGCGGGGCTACTTCCGGTACCAGCGGCACATTGGCTGCTTTGATACGTCTATGGGCCAGGTACATACATAAAGGCGTTTTGGAAGCACGGCTCACCCCGATAACCACCAGATCCGCGCGCAGAATACCGCGGGGGTCTTTGCCATCGTCGTATTTAACGGCAAACTCAATGGCCTCCACTTTGCGAAAGTATTCACGGTCCATTTTGCGCACCAGCCCCGGTTCCAACTTGGGCTGGGAGCCTTCCAGCTTGGTTAAGGCATCCAGCATGGGACTCATGATATCCACCGTCAAAACTTGGTGTTTCTTTGCTTCTGCCACCAGAGTCTCCCTGAGCTCCGGCAGCACCAGCGTATAGGCAATCAAACTATTAAACTGACCGGCTTCCTCCACAATTTCCGGAATTTCCGATGCTTCGTTAACATAGGGTACCCGGCGAATCTCCACCTCTCGGCCGTTAAACTGGCTGGCCGCCGCCCTAGCCACCAACTCGGCCGTTTCACCAATGGAATCCGATATAATATAGATTACCGGTCTTGGTTGCTTATTCACCGCGGATATGGATACCGCCTCCTTAGTAACCACCTTCACCCAGTTCAACAAACAGTCTGGTGACATTGGTTTTACTGAATCGGCCAACAACTTCCAGATCTATCCGGCCGTCATTTCCTTTAACCTGTCGCACCACCGGCAAGGCATCCACCTCATGGGCTATTAACCTGCGAGCAGCTTCCCAGACCGATGCGTCTGATTCCACATAAACAACATTGGGCATTCTGGTCATGATTACCCCCACGGGCAAATTGTGAATATCCTGCCCGCCCAGGGTGGTCTTGAGTAAATCCTTGCGGGAAATTACGCCTTCCAGCAGGCCCCCCTCCCGAACAACAAACATGGTGCCCACATCTTCAATGAACATGGTAACTACGGCATCGTATACCGTACACTGTTCAGGAACCACCACGGGTACCGACTTGATATCGCTGATCAATGTTTGATGCAGCTTTTCGGCCATCTCCCGCCCGGGTTTTTTGCCGCTGTAAAAATAGCCTACCCTGGGACGGGCCTCCAGCAAGCCGGACATGGTTAAAATGGCCATATCCGGGCGCAGTGTGGCCCTGGTGAGGCCCAGCCGCTCGGCAATTTGTTCACCGGTAATGGGACCTTCTTTTTTAACTATCTCGAGAATAGTCTCCTGCCTTTTGCTAAGTTCCATATCATCGCCCCTTGCAGAGCAAATATGCCATACTATTAACCCTGGCTCCCTATAAATAATATATATTATATGCGCACTTAAAATTTCCTCTTGCTATTTAAAATATTTTTAATTTAAATTTACATCATATTTACACCTGTTTTATCTATTTGGTATTACCATTTTACTCAAGTCTGCCATACTGCCAATAAATGTGGCAATTTTTTTCAATAGGGCCAGGCGGTTTTCTCTGACCAGATCATTATCCACCATCACCATCACATCATTAAAGAAACGATCCACCGGTTTTTGCAGTTTAGCAATTAAAGACAACGCAGCGCCATAATCCCGGCTGTTAATTTGGGCCCAGGCGGATTCGGATACCGACTGAAATGCCTGGTAGAGCTCTTGCTCGGCCGCAGAATCAAAAAGTGCCGCATCAACCTTGTCATGGGCCGCCTTTTTAGCCAGGTTGTGCGCCCTGGTATAGGCAGTTAGCAAAGCGTCAAAGGCCGGGTCGGAACGGAATTTTTCCAGTGCCTGGCCCCGCTGCCAGGTCCCGGCCAGATCATCTATACCGGCAGCTAAAACGGCTTCCACCGTGTCATAGGACAGCCCCCGGTCGATAAATAAACCGCGCAGGCGCTGCTGGAAGAATTCCTCCAGCTCACCGGTAACCTGCTCCAGCGATAGTTTCATCTGCACCCGGCCGGCATACCCTCTATAGGCCTGCTCAACAATTTCCTTAATTGACAGCACCAGTTCGCCGTCTAAAATAATATTGCATATGCCTAGAGCTTGGCGCCTCAGGGCATAGGGATCCTGTGAACCCGTAGGCATAATGCCCACACCGAAGCAGCCTACTATTGTGTCCGCTTTATCGGCAATACTCAGTGCCCGACCTGGCAGAGTTGCGGGCAATTCATCGCCTGAAAAGCGGGGCAAGTAATGTTCATATACCGCCTGGGCCACCGTCGGCGGTTCACCCTGGCGCAAGGCGTATTCCCGGCCCATAATTCCCTGCAGTTCGGGGAACTCGTAAACCATATTGGTTAATAAATCTGCTTTAGCCAGGAAGGCTGCCCGGGTGGTATCCCCCTGCTCCTGCAGTCCCGCACCCATTCGAGCGGCCAGTAAGTCGGCCAGAGCGGTAATTCTCAACACTTTTTCATATATTGTGCCCAGACTTTCCTGAAACACTACTTTTTGCAGTCCCTCCACACGGTCCGCCAAATTGGTCTTGAGATCTTCTTGCCAGAAAAAGGCGGCATCGGAAAGACGGGCACGCAGCACTTTTTCGTTACCGGCCCGGATGATGTTGATACTTTCGGGATCATTGCCGCTGTTGCCCACGGCAATAAACCGGGGCAGCAAGCGCCCGTCCGCACCACGCACCGGGAAGTAGCGCTGGTGCTCCCGCATGGGAGTAATTATTACCTCCTCAGGCATTTGCAAATAATCTTTATCAAAACTACCGCACAGGGCCGTGGGATATTCCACTATATTAGTAACTTCATCTAACAGATCAGCATCAATTTCCGCCTGCCCGCCCTCACGGGCCGCAGCTTCATTGACCTGCCGGCGAATAATTTCCCGGCGCTCGGTCACATTAACAATTACATGAGCTCCACGCATCACTTCAAAGTAAGCGCCGGCATCAGTGACAGACATTTTGCCGCTGCTCAAAAAGCGATGGCCGTATATATAACGATCGGCCTGCAAACCGGCCATAGTAAAGGGCACCACATCTCCGCCGAAAAGACAAAGCAGCCAGCGGATGGGACGGGCAAATCGCATGTCCAGGTCACCCCAGCGCATGGGTTTGGGGAAATGTAGCCCCCCGATAAGCACCGGAGCCAATTCCTTCAGTACATCAGCGGCGGGTCGGCCTGCCTCTTGCTTGACGGCAAAAACATATTCCACCGGACCCACCGATTTGCGCACCAGTTCCTCCACCTTAACGCGGTTGCTTTTGGCAAAGCCCTGGGCGGCCCGGGTGGGTTCGCCCGCGGCATTGAAGGCCACCTTCACCGCCGGGCCCTTAACCTCTTGCAACAAAGATTGCTGGTTTTCCGCCACATCCCGAACGAAAACCGTAATTCGACGAGGGGTGCCACTGGTTACAATTTCCCCACAGTTAAGACGGTTATCCTGTAAAGCTTGCCCGGTGAGCTTTTGCAGCTGGGTAAGCGCCGGGTCCAAAAAACGGGCCGGCAATTCCTCTACACCAATTTCCAGTACAAAGTCCCTGTTCATATCAGGCACCCTCCTTCCTCAACAGGGGATATCCCATTGTTTCCCGCTGTTCCACGTATTTTTGCGCACAGGCCCGGGCCAGGTTGCGTACCCGGTGGATAAAGCCGGTTCGCTCGGTAACACTAATGGCCCCCCGGGCATCCAGCAAATTAAAGGTGTGTGAACACTTCAATACATAATCATAGGCTGGCAGCACCAGTCCTTTAGCCGCAACCCGCTCTGACTCGCGCTCGTATATGTCAAATAGTTTAAAAAGCATGGCGGTGTCCGCTTCCTCAAAGTTATAATGTGAGTATTCCACTTCACCGCGATGGTGCACGTCACCATAGCTTACGCCGTCCACCCACTGAATATCATATACGCTGTCCTTTTCCTGTATATACATGGCCAGGCGCTCCAAACCGTATGTAATCTCCGCACTCACCGGCCGGCAGTCGATACCGCCGCACTGCTGAAAATAAGTAAACTGGGTGATTTCCATACCGTCCAACCAGACTTCCCAGCCCAGACCCCAGGCCCCTAGAGTGGGCGATTCCCAGTTATCTTCCACAAACCGAATGTCGTGTTTATGCGGGTCAATACCAATAGCTTGCAAACTGTCCAGGTAAATATCCACCACATTATCCGGTGATGGTTTTAGGATCACCTGATACTGGTAATAGTGCTGTAACCGATTCGGGTTTTCCCCATACCGGCCGTCCGTAGGCCGCCGGGAGGGTTCCACATAGGCCACCCGCCAAGGTTCAGGCCCCAGGGCACGCAAAAATGTGGCAGGGTTCATGGTACCGGCACCCTTTTCCACATCATAGGGCTGCTGAATAATGCATTTTTGCTTGGCCCAGAACCTATTTAAGGCCAAAATTAACTCCTGAAAATTCAAAATGTAACCAACCTCCCATTAAAATAAATCTGCATGTATATATAAAAAATATGAAAACCCCCCGACCCAGCATAAAGCAGGGACGGGAGGCATTTTCCCGCGGTTCCACCCTGATTGACCGCCGGCATTCGGCGGCCCACTCTTTGTGGGCAGGTTTTACTCACCGGTTTTGAGACCGGCTTTCCTCCTGCAGCTCAGGAACCCCTTTCACCAAAACGCGCCACCGGTTTGCACCAAACACCGGCTCTCTGAATGACATCATCGTGGCTAATCTTTCCCTCATCGCCAAAGTTATTTCATTTTCAAAATAAATTTATCAAATTTAGTCATTAAAGTCAATTGTATAAGTTTATCCGATAGCTAACCGCCGCTAATACTCCCGCTTCTTTAAGCGGGAGATAAGCGGCGCTAAGCTCCTGGATAACAACTTCTAAGATTTAGCAGATAGGGGACACACCTCTTCGAGGAATGTCCCCAATTTATGAGGTTAAAACCCCACCTGAATCAAGAATTTGTTTATTACACCTGAGGGTTGTTAAAGGTAAAAGTATCATCGGAGGCGGGCTTTTCGGGCTGAACCGCTTCTTTCTTGGGCCGGTGCTCTATTTCCAGGGTATATTTTTTAGCCATAGCGGTAGCCGTGCCCAGAGCCCCCAATATAGCCAGTTCGCTGCTGGCCAGCGCCGCCAACACGCCCACTGCACCCATAGTAGCGGGCATTTCAAATACAGTGCGGTCACCCTGTTTAACCTTGATTCTGGTATCCTGCCCCCGCTGCAGCATTCCCTTTACGTGCTCCATGATATCCTGGGCACGGCCCTGAACTTTTTCGGTAAACTCGTCTTGGTCCACTGCCCCAGCTGATGACTGGTCCAACTCCTCCAATTTGATTAAAGCCTCAACCACGTCACCGCCGGCCTCGTCAAGGGCTTTTTTGGCTTCCCGATAGGTGACCCCTATCCTGGATCTAATTAAATCAATTTTTTCCAAATCGCTGAGCATGAACGGTTTCCCCCTTTAAAATATGATTATTGAACATTAGCGATTAGTAAAGTTTAACTAGTTTTGGGGATTGTAGACTACTATAGCTAATTGTTTTTGTTAAAGCCAAATAACTTGTTGCCACTTGACGGCACGAATCTAACTCCTTAATACACACCGTGCTACAGCATTCAAGAAATTATACGCATTCAAATAAGTGTTTAGATTAATTTAACCTTTTAGGTAGCTTATTTATACACGGGATTGAAACTATTGAGTTTATCCATAAACTGCAGTGATCGGGAGCGCTTTTCCATGTGCCACTGTAGATATTCGCGCATGATGGATTTCATTTGAGCCCGGGATGGCTGCGCTACGCGCACTCTATTGATTTTATCTATGTCCCAGTTCAATAGCGTGTTCATTACAGCTACTGTTCCCTTATTACAGGATATCCCCCCCGCGCCGGCAGCACAGCGGGAACACACCAGGCCACCTGCCTGAGTACTGAATCTGGCCGTGGAGCCATTCAATTCGCCGCCACAGTTGACACAACCGTTAAGTCCCGGTAAATAGCCCAGCAGTGCCATCAGACGCAATTCAAACCACCGCACCACTAATTCCGGGTCAGATGTTTTATCCAGCTCCCGCAAGGCTTTAGTAATATGTATAAAGACAGCCTCATGGGGATCCCCGTCCACCGTCAACGCATCCACCAATTCAGCAATATGTCCGGCATACAGCATCTTATCCAGGTCCTCCCATAGCCCTGGGAAAAATTCCCGGCTTTCGCACTGGCTGATGCTGTCCAATTCCCGCCCCCGGCGCAATAAAAAATCAGTCACTGAAAAGGACTGTACCGCCCCCCGCTTACGACTGGTGGGTTTGGTCACCCCGTGGGCCACCACCTTAATTTTGCCCTGTTCCTTGGAGAAAATAGTTAAAATGCGGTGAGCGTCACGCATTTCCCGTGAATTTAGCACCACCGCGAGAACTTTGTAAAGTTTCATGCAAACCCTCCCAGCCAGTAGATAGAAGTGTGCGTTAACTAAAAAATCTACTTGCATATGGTTGCTATAAACATTTGTTCCACCTTCTAACAACAATTACCCGAACCAGGACAACAATAGAATCCAGTATCAATCGGGACAACGGGCGACAAATACACATTGCTATACTGTTAGGTTTCACGTAAAATTATAACATGCAACACTAACAACGGCTACGCCGATAACCTGGTCAGCCGCGCCGCCGACGTCACTTTGAAGGAAAAGCGCCGCCTGATACTACTGCCCAGGGAAACCCCCCTGCATGAAATACATCTGGAAAACATGCTCAAGCTGGCCAGGGCAGGGGCGGTCGTCATGCCCCCGTACCCTCCAACATCTTAAAATACTTATTTTTCAAAGCGCAGTGCTTCCATGGGATCCATTTTCGCAGCTTTGTTGGCCGGATAATAACCGAAAAAAACGCCGATGACTGCCGAAAAACCTACGGATAACAGTACAGAATATACCGTAACCGATGTGGGCCATCCAAATATTTTGGATATGATATGTGACCCGGCAATGCCGGCGACAATCCCCGCCAGCCCACCCAGCAGGCAAAGCACCAGGGCTTCCATCAAGAATTGATTGCGTATATTGCTATCGGTAGCCCCCACTGCCATACGCAGGCCAATCTCTCTGGTTCTTTCCGTAACAGAAACCAACATGATATTCATAGTCCCTATGCCTCCCACCAATAAGGAAACGGCCGCCACACTGGCCAGAAGCAGTGTCATAACGGCAGTGGTGCTCTCTGCGGTTTCTAGAACAGAAGTTAAATTTCGCACCTGGAAGTCATCCTCAGCACCAACCAGGCGATGCCTTTCCCTCAACAATGCTTCTATGCTGCCCTGGACATAATTCATACTTTCAGACGACTGGGTCTGCACATTGATCAAGCGGATATAATTCACACCCATTAACCTTCTTTGAGCCGCGCTGACCGGTATGTATATTAAGTCATCCTGATCCTGGCCCATCATTGCAGCCCCTTTGGCAGTAAGAACTCCCACTACGGTAAAGGGAAGTTTATTAATTCTTATGGTTGACCCCACCGGGTTGACGCCGGACGGGAAAAGATTATCGGCCACCGTTTTACCTAAAACCGCTACCATAGCGGCCCCGTGCACATCGTCTTTAGTAAAAAAAGACCCCGCACTGGCCGGCCAATCTTTAATCATTTGCATTTCCGGGGTCGTGCCGACAGCCTGAGCCGTCCAGGTTTGACTGGTGTATTCTATAGTTGCGTTGGTACTTAATTCCGGGGCCACATAGGTAACCATATTTAATTCAGCAATGGCTTCAGCATCATCCAATGTCAGAGTGTTGACACTACCCCCGGCCCCTCGTACAGGCCCTTGTCCAAAGCTGGGAGAAACCATCAACAAATTTGAACCCATGCTGGCAATCTGACTGGAAATCTTATTGCTGGCGCCCTGTCCTACAGAAATCATAATAATAACGGCGGAAACACCGATAATAATACCGAGCATGGTCAGGGCTGACCTTAATTTATTTGTCTTTAGGCCGTTTATTGCTACCACGAAATTGCTTATAAAGTTAATTTAAAACACCCCTTTCCTCCGCAAAAGCCGACAGATCTTCAGCAGCATTTCTTTGATTTAATACCGGGGTATCGCCTATAAGTTGACCGTCTTTGACGTTGATTAAGCGGCGGCAATAAAGGGCAATATCTTTTTCATGGGTAACCATCACCACAGTAATGCCTTTTTCTATATTGAGCCTCTGAATCATAGAAATAATCTCTATGCTTGTTTTTGAATCAAGAGCACCTGTGGGTTCGTCCGCAAGTATTAAAGAAGGGTTGTTTACCAGTGCCCGGGCAATAGCCACTCTTTGCTGCTGGCCACCCGACATTTGACCGGGATTGTGGTTTATATAATTTGACAACCCAACCCAGGCCAGGGCATCTTTAGCTCTGTCCACCATTTCTTTCTTGGCTGCTCCGGCATAGATCATCGGCAATTGAATATTGGCCAGTACAGATACATTTCCCAATAAGTTAAAACCCTGAAATACAAAACCAATCCTCTTATTGCGTATAGCAGCCAGCTGATTTTTATCTAACTTGGAAACATTTTCATCGTCAAGGTAATATGTTCCTCCGGTGGGCCTGTCTAAACAGCCCATAATATTTAGTAGAGTACTCTTACCCGAACCGGAAGAACCCATGATAGCAACCATTTCTCCATTTTGAATAGTTAAACTAATCCCTTTTAATGCATGAAGCTCCGTTTCTCCCATGTTATATACTTTTTTAATGTTTTCCATTATGATAGCTGTTTTACCGGACACGTTCCATCACCATCCGATTTCATAGTAACGCCTGTACACTTAGACATAATGTTCGACCATAGCACATACATAAGCCGATCCTGCTAACATTTCGTTAACGCCCCGCTCCTCCGACACGCACCATGCCACCACCTCCTGGCATAAGCGGGTTACTACCCTGACTGCTTACACCCCCGGTATTCTGACCAAGAGCTCCAACAACTACCTTTTCACCCATGCTAAGGCCTTCAACAACTTCATATCTGCTCAGGTCCGATAAACCCAACACCACCTGCCGGAGCACGGGTTTTTCAGCTTCATTCAGTACGATGACAACATCCCGCTGTTTTAGTGTATCCCCCTTAACCGTATCACCACCGGTGTCATCAATGTTGGGATGTGTATCACCGCCTGACCTTGTACTGTTCGTACGACCGCTATTAGCACTGCCTTCAATAGATTTAGCATTCGGATCGCCGCTTTGCCTCATTTTATTTTGAAAGTTGGCCGCATAAGTAACGGCGCCTTTAGGTATAGTGAGGGCATTTTCCTGTCTTTCAAATATAATGTTCACGTTTGCGGGCATGCCGGCCATTAACCCCGTTTGATTTTTATCTATTTGAATAATAGCATCATAAAGCTGAACGTTTGATTCCGTATACGCCTGGGGGGAAATACTACTCACCCTGCCGGTAAAGGTTTTTTCCGGAAAGGAATTAACCGTAAATTCCGCCTGTTGGCCAACTTTCAGCTTGCCGATATCGGACTCATTAACCTGAGCTTTAACCTGTAAGGCTTCCGATATTATATCTATAAAACCGCCCCCGCTGGTATTATTATTGTTAGCCGTCGCCCGCTGTCCTTCCGCTCCGTTTATAGCACTTATAATACCGTCTATGGGGCTATATATTTTTGATTCAGCCAGTTCTTTTTCAGCCATTTGCAACTGCGCGCTGTTGCTTTCCACCTGTGCGGTGGCCGCTGCAATTTCTTCCGGACGATTACCCGCCTTAAGCAATTTCAAAGATTCCTCGGCTTGCTTTAATTTAGCTTCGGCGTTTACATATTCGTAACTTATTTGGTCAAATTCGGCCTGGGATATATATTCTTGCTGAAGGAGTTGTTGATTGCGTTCCCAATTTGATTTGGCAAGTTCATAACTCGCCTGTGCCGCGCTGACATCAGCTTCCGCCTGGGCTATTTCCTCCGGCCGGGCGCTGTTTTTTTGTATAGCCAGGTTGGCAACGGCTGATTTCAAACTTGCCGAAGCCTGGGTTACCTGTGCCTGCAAGTTTGCTGTATCTTGTTCAGCCAACAGCTGCCCGGTGGTCACGTGATCGCCCAGTTTCACATGTATCTTATTAATCACTTCCGAGTTTTTAAAACTTAAAGATACAGTATTTACCGGCTCGACTATGCCATTGGCCGAGATTGTGCTGGAGATAGTACCTCTTTGCACGGTTTCGGCAATGTAGTTACCCTCCGCCTTTTTAGCTCCTCCCAGATAATAAAAGCCGACCAGTGCAATTATAACAATTGATGATACGCCAATTACAACTTTCTTCTTATTTAATTGTTTGGAAATAAAATCTGATACGTTTGGCATGACGTTCCTCCCCCGGATCTTAAATTCCCTTCTAACAAAACAATCCCCTTTCCATAACCTAGTCCAAGCATACAAACAAAAAATCAAAAAAATATAAAAAAATTATGGGAAATTGTGAAATAAAACTATGCCAAAAAAAAGGACCCTCCTAAGAGAGTCCGTCTTAAAGGCCTTAATTTATTTCCGACAATTTGGTAGAGAGTTGTTGGTTTTTCTCTTTCATTTGTTCCAGTAGCTGTGCTAAAAGGTCTTTAATGGTGGACTCATCACCTGATTCTACAGCGCTATCCAGTTGAACCATAATATTATTTTGATTGGGTAAATCCCGTTTTCCCTGGAGGCCAAGTTTTTCAAATTCCTCACTGGCTTGTTCCCGGGTCATGGTACCGTTTTTAACTGCTTCCCGGACAGCTTCTAACTCTTCTTTTACCTCATCGGATAATTCAGGCCGCTGCTTAATTTCACCTGCTTTTTCCAAACCAAGTTCCTTAAGCTCCTCGGCTGCCTGCTCTTGAGTCATGGTGCCGTTTTTAACTGCTTCCCGGACAGCTTGTAACTTTTCTTTCATCTCATCGGATAATATAGGCCGCTGCTCGGGTGCCTGTTCTTTTAATTCACTCATTAATTGCTCGCGTTCAGCAATAACGCTTTGCCACTCTTCCATATTGTCCGGCGCATATTTGCTGACCAGACCCAAAATATTGTCCTGAGCTGACAGGCCTTGCTCGCCGTCAAATCGTTGATG
The DNA here is from genome assembly GCF_000233715.2 of Desulfoscipio gibsoniae DSM 7213. Taxonomy (GTDB): domain Bacteria; phylum Bacillota; class Desulfotomaculia; order Desulfotomaculales; family Desulfallaceae; genus Sporotomaculum; species Sporotomaculum gibsoniae. Next base: position 1,380,321 of record NC_021184.1, on the reverse strand, counting down.
GTAGTTGAATTTTGCATTAGAAGGCAAATCCACCGGGGCTGTAACGGTATCAGCCGCAAAAGATGCAGTAGGTACCAACACTGAGAATCCTAATACAATAGATAAAACTTTCGTCTTCCAATTGCTCATTTAATTAATTCCTCCCAACAATATATTTTAAGTGGCCAACCACACTTACAATATACAAAGCAAATGTGGGACAATTATCAAAGAAATATGGGAAAAAATAAAATTTGTCAGAGGTATTGCTTGGCACCGGATTAAGAGTGACTTAACGGTATTTTCACCTTTGAAGATACACCGTCTCTTTCATTGGATAAATCAATTTGCCACTTGTACATTCTTACGATGCGCTGCACAATAGTCAATCCCAGACCGAATTTACCCTCCCGGCCTTTGTGGAATGGCTGGAACAGCTGATCATAAATATGGGGCTCAATTCGTGAGCCGTCATTCCAAAAGCAAAGCCATATTTCAGTTTGTTCAATATTTAAGCCCAGAGTAATTTCAATACGTGAGTCAGCGTAACGAAGGTGATTTTCCAGCAGGTTTTCTATCATGACCCTTAAAGTTTCCTCACTTCCTGCAATAATTACCGGCTGTAGGTCTAATTGACGGATTATTTCAGGACGTTGCAGGTAAAACAGCTGCAATGTTTTTTCAACCAGCTTATCTAATTGTATTTGCTGGTAAGCCTGTTCCCGGGTAACCAGATAATCAAGGCGGGTTAAATAAAGCAATTGCTTAATCAACTTTTCCAGGCGCACGCCTTCCTCGTCAATTACCTGAATACTACCGGCCAGATCGCCTTTGGGATAAACCCCGTCCTGTATGGCCTGGGCATAGCTGCGGATCACCATAACCGGTGTTTTTAACTCGTGAGAGATATTTTGCAATATGGATTGCTGCGCTTCATCCTGCCGGACAAGCTGCTGGCGCATGGTTTCTATAGAACCGGCCAGTTGGCCGATTTCATCCTCTTGTTTCACATCCAGGGGTTCATGCCAGTTACGATTGGCTATGCGCTTTACATGCTGCTTCATTTGAATTAAAGGCCGGGTCAAATAACGGGCAATAAAAAGTGAACAAAACCAGCTGATAATCAAGGTAATACCGGCAAATACCATGAAATTAAGTAATAAATTTTTTATAAAAATGTCTTCTTCCGACTTTTTAAAGAATGAAATTTGATATAAATCATGCCCGTAAATCATATTTTTTTGTACTACATAGCGAACACTTCCCTGATTATCAACATACTCATACATCTGCCTGGACTTCTGTTGGGACTCGGCATTTTGCCTGATTTCATGGATAAGAGATGCAGTAACTACTTGTTTAGCCTGTACCGGTATCGTAGTTCCATCATCCAGAATAATTAAGCTACGAATATTTATACCTCGAAAACTAAAATAAGAAGGTAATTTATCTTTAATAATATTTTGTTCCGGTGGTGGTGGCTTATGTGGTTCCATCAAGGCATCCGTAAAAAAACTTCTAATAAGTGAAGGCATAACAAGTAAGGTAATTAGGTACAACATTAGACTGACCAGAGAAAGGGCAAGCCAAATTTTAACTGTAAGAGATACTTTTTTCATTTAACCGTCATCCTGTAACCAAAGCCATATATTGTTTCAATGCGCAGTTCCGGCATTTTCCTGCGCAAACGCCGCACCAAATCATCCACGGAGCGGTCGGTGCCTACATAGTCCTCTCCCCACACATGGTTGATAATTTGATCCCTGGATAAAGCTTGGCCCCTGTGTTTGGCAAAAAATAAAACCATATCGTATTCCTTTGACGTCAATTCGATGTTATAACATCCTTGCAGGGCTATTCGCCTTTCTTCATCCAAAGTATAGGGCTGCAAATCAATGGCCGACCTTTTGGATTCCCTGGATTTATAAACGCGCTCCAAAAGACGGTGTGCGCGGAGTACCAATTCCCGGGGCAAAAACGGCTTGGCCAGGTAGTCATCACCGCCCATCTCCAGGCCTATAATACGATCCAAATCAGCATCACGAGCAGATATAAAGATAACCGGAACTTCCGGGGACGCCTCTTTGATACTGCGCAGCAACTGGTAGCCGTCTATATCGGGAAGCATAATATCTAAAATCCAAAGATGCGGCTGCTCTTCAATGGCTTGTAGTGCAGATTGCCCATCGGTAAAGGACCGCACCGTCCAGCCTTCCTTGGTTAAATATGTAGTCAATATTTGGCACAAATTTACCTCATCTTCCACCAGAAAAACACTATACAATTGTTACCCCCCTAACATGGCCGAAAAACTAATCAGCATAATAATAGTCTTATGAATACATTAGAAAAAGCCAGACCCCGCAAGAAAGTCTGGTTTTTGAGAGTATATTTTCTGCTTGCCGACAGCGCAACAACAATGTTACAAAGTTGCTTTCATTTCTATCCTTATCTCAATTAAAATGTACAAGTAGAATGCGGAACAATTATCAAAGAAATATGGGAAATTGTGAAACTGGAGCACCTTACCGGACGGGAAGCTAAAGATACAAAGCCGTGGCTGCCAATGTGACTGATAACGGGGTTGCCCAAAAAAGAACGGCCTTCATTGAATACCGCGCAGCTATTGGGACAAGAAGGTATTCAAACAGGTCCGTCTTTTTATCTTTATATCCACTTTTTCATTTTAAACACCAGAAACATCCATGCTGTTACACCCATCAGTCCCGCGGCAATAGCGACGGTGGACCAGGGGCTGTGCTGCTCGGGTAACGGCACGTTCATACCGAAAAAGCCGGTCACAAAGGTCAGGGGCATGAAAATAAATGATATAACGGCCAGTACACGAATGGATTCATTGGTCCGGGCGCTGATGATGGAGTAATATGTCTCCAAGGCACCGTCCAGCAAATCTCTAAAACCGTCAATGGAGTCGATAATTCGCTCAATATGGTCAACCAAATCAAGATAGTAGGGTTCGCTTTCCTTGGAAATTTGGAACACAAACTGGCCATTTAACCCGGAAAACATTCTCTTTTGCGGTAAAATGGCCCTGCGCATGGATAAAATAGTCCTTTTCAGGGCCAGGAATTCCTCGGTAATCTCCTTGCTGGCCTGCTCGTACAGCTGATCCTCCAGCTCGTCAACCCGCTGATCGATACGGTCAAGGATTGGGAAATATTCATCGGTAATACCGTCCAGTATGTGGTATAAAAACATGTCGGAACCTTCCTCCATATACTTGGTCCTATTGGACAGGCATTCCCTGGCCATACGGCCCAAAGTCGGAAGTGTTCTACGGTGTACGGTTACCACATAATTGGAGCTTAAAAAAACATTTAGCTGCTCCAGCATAATTTCTTCGTCGCTGTCTTCCTTATAGCGCAGAGCATGCAGCATAAAAAAATAATATTTATCATAAGCGTCCACCTTAGCCCGGGGACTCTGTTGCAAACAGTCCTCCACCGCCAGGTAGTGAAAGTCAAAGATACCGGCCAGGTAATTCAACTCGTGCCCATTTTCAAAATCATACAAATCCACCCAAAGTAAATCATCCTCATGTTGAATTAAATCCTTCTGAGTTAAATCTACGTCATGGACTAACAGTTTCCGGGTGGCATCGTAGAAATAAGTTTTGATCATGCGGGTCACCTCCACGGAAGTTATGCAATTTTAAACCACCATAAACAGCCAAACTTCGTCGGTGAGGAGATTCTTCCATGCAGGTCACCCCCTATCAAAAGCAATATAAAAGGCCTTCAAAATAACAAATGAAGACCAATAAACATTAATTCGCCTTCTTCATTCGTGCAGTTTTGGCTCTATACAGCTAGAGAGGTATTCTCAGCCACATTAGATAAAACCTTAATTCGGTAATACCTGCTGACCCGTTACTGTCTCTCGACATTTCCGGGCAGTGGCCTGTGTCTGTATAGTAGCCTCACCTAACGAAGAACATTATTTAATTATTACCCCAAATATATATTATTACTTGCATGTATAATTGTCAAAGAATTTATTCCTCCAGCAACCCGAAATTCCTCATATCTATATCTCTATTTCGCCAATCTTTTTTTACCTTGACCCATAGCTCCAGGAAAATCCTTGAGCCCAGTAAAGCTTCCAACTCCTGGCGGGCCTGTTTACCCACTTCTTTAAGCATGCGACCGCCCTTACCGATTAATATGCCCTTTTGGCTTTCCCGCTCGGTATAAATAACCGCCCGCACCGCCACCAGTTCTTGGGATCTTTGTTCCACCTCATCAACTACCACGGCCACGGAGTGAGGCACCTCCTGGCTGGTTAGATGCAGCACCTTTTCTCTGATCAGCTCGGCCATGATAAACCGCTCCGGGCGATCCACCACCATGTCGTCGGGATAATATTGGGGTCCTTCGGGCAAATAATTGATAATTACTTGCCGGAGATGCTGCACATTTTCCCCGGTTAGTGCTGAAACAGGCACAATATCAGCAAAATTGCCGGTTTTCTGGAAAGCTGCAATAATAGGCATCAATTCGTCGGGCTTAATTAGATCAATTTTGTTGATGGCCAGCAGCACCGGGCCGGTTACTTTCTTTAACTGTTCCAGCATGTAGTGGTCGCCCGGACCGGGCATGGCCGCTTCTACCAACAGCAGCACCACATCTACTTCCCGCAGTGCATTCAAGGCCGTCCCCACCATATGTTCACCCAGTTTATGCTTTGGCTTGTGAATGCCCGGAGTATCGATAAAAACGGCTTGGTAATCCGCGCCGGTAAGCACGCATTGTATTTTATGGCGGGTTGTTTGCGGTTTATCGGACATGATGGTTAATTTTTGGCCCAGCATATTGTTCAGCAGGGTAGATTTACCTACATTGGTTCGACCTACAATGGTTACAAAACCTGATTTAAAACCTGGATCATGCAATTTAATTTTTACCGTTCCTTTCATTAAAAAATGGTGCAGCAACCTCCCCTGCGTTACATGCATATAAAAGGCTGTAAAGAGTTTACCTATATAGCCACAGTGATTTGCATACACTCCACCTAAAAAATTAAGTAATGTCTTTCAGAGAAAAAGCCACCGGCAGCAGTTCGGCAACGGTCGTTTCTCGATAGGCACCATGCCGGTTAGCCAAGTAAACTTTGGTTTCACCGCCGAATTCAGCCAGTACCTGGCGGCAGGCCCCGCAAGGACTGCAATATTCTTCGGTACCAGCCACCACTGCCAGCGCAGTGAATTTGCGCTCACCACTGGCCACAGCGGTAAACAACGCTATCCGTTCAGCGCAAACTGTAAGTCCATAGGATGAGTTTTCCACATTGCAACCGGTATATACATTGCCGCCGGTGGTAAGCAAGGCTGCGCCCACCGCAAAGTTTGAATAAGGAACATAGGCGTTTAGCCGGGCCTTAAGGGCCATGGTAATCAGTTGTTCCGGCTTCATTCAATCACCTCATTAAGTCCCACAAACGGGGCCAGATCAATAAATAAGCCACTAACAGCGCATTTAAAGCGGTAAGCAGCACTGCACCGGCAGCCACATCCTTGGCAATTTTGGCCAGTAAATTAAATTCAGGAGTAACCAGATCCACCGCCGCCTCAAGGGCGGTATTAAACATTTCCGCAGCCAGCACCATAAATATCGTTATAGACAGCACGGCTAACTCTATTGGCGGCATTTGTAATAACAGTCCAACAGCCATTACCAATGCTGCCGCCAGCAGGTGAATTTTCATGTTCAGCTGGGTCCTACAAGCATAACCTATACCATGTATGGCCCACCGAAAGCTACGTATCAGGCGAAGCAACCGCCATCACCTCTTCCATATCACCCACACCTGACAATTAAGTTTTAAGTCCGGAGCATATCCGCCCAAGGCATCAACTTTCCCAATTACCCACGCCGGTGTTAACCTTTCTTGACCTGCCTGATCATATCCCAATAGGCGAACTAAAACCCGGTGCTGAAAGGTGACTGAAGGGCGAAAGCAGTAATTAGCAGTGGATCAACTTTCAACCTTTCAACACCCGGCACCGGAAGGTGTGGTGCCGGTAGAGGGGGCGGGGAGGCCTGCTCGGGTTAGGATGGTTTCTTCCTGGGTGCGCATTTTTTGTTTGTCGGGCGGGGTTTCGTGATCGTAGCCCAGTAGGTGCAGGACCCCGTGCACGGTTAAGTAAGCCACTTCCCTGGTAAAGCTGTGGTCGTATTCAACTGCCTGTCGCCGGGCGGTTTCCAAAGAAATTACCACATCGCCCAACATAGGCTCGTCTTCATCCCCGGGCATGGCGGGGCCTTCCAGCATGGCAAAGCTGAGCACGTCCGTGGGACCATCAATACCGCGATACTGCCCATTCAAAAAGGTTATATATTCATCGTCCACTAATACCACACTTACCTCGGCATTCTCGGGTATATCGTGATCAGCCAGTGCCTGCGCCACCACCCGGGTAAGCTGGTGTTCCAAGTCGTGATCGACTGGTACCTTTTCCTGTAGATTACTTATAAGTACCGGCACGTTTATTCTTTCCCCTTTCTACATCGTTATTAATTGGCGCCCTTTCCTGCAGGCAGCCTTCGAGTACCGGCACGTTTATTTTTTCTCCTTTCCATTTCTTTGGTCATATCCGGATACTCTATCCTATTGTGGAATATCCCGGATAACACCCGAATAAATGCGCCGGCAATAATGTTCAGATCCTTCAAAGTGAGGTCGCATTCAGCCAACTGCCCATCCATAAGCTTATCCTTAATAATTTTATGTACCATACCCTCCACCCGTCCGGGGGTACGGTTTTGCATGGCTCGGGTCGCTGCCTCCACTGCATCGGCCAGCATAACAATAGCTGCCTCCTTGGTCTGTGGCTTGGGGCCTTCGTACCTGAAATCATCTTCAGTAACGCCTTCGTTTTTATTATTCTCCATAGCCTTCTGATAAAAGAAACTACACATGCCATGGCCATGATGCTGCTCGATTATATCAATAATTCCCTTGGGTAATTTATGCTCGCGTGCCAGTTCCACGCCGTCCTTGACATGGGAAGTCAAAATCAGGGTGCTCAGGGTAGGCGCTATTTTATCATGGGGGTTGTCCCCCCCCATTTGGTTTTCAATAAAGAAAAAGGGCCGCTTCATTTTACCAATATCATGATAGTATGCGGCAACCCGCACCAACAGGGTATCCCCCCCCACTGCATCTGCCGCAGCCTCAGCGAGGTTTCCCACCAGCAAACTATGGTGATAGGTGCCCGGCGCTTCGATTTGCAAGCGTCGCAAAAGCGGATTACCCGGATTGGACAGCTCCAGCAGGCGCACAGAAGAGGTAATGCCAAAAGCACTTTCCAAATAGGGTATAGCTCCGTTGGTCAAAATAGAAGATAGCAGGCCATTTACGGTACCCAATAGCAGGCTTGAAGTAATCAGCAAGCCAATGGGCGTATCCCCGATCAAGCCCATGGCAAAGATAGCTGCTACATTAGCCGCTCCCGTATAAAAACCGGCCCGTGCCATATCACCCCGCTGGCTGAGTTTGCTCACCCCGTAAACGCCTGTAAAGCCGCCGATAAGTCCCACTGCGGCAAACCTTATCTGACCACCGGTCATCAGACCCAGAAGAAAACTAAGAATAGCCACCACCAGCACGGCCAGTCGTGAATCTAATAATATGGCAATCAGCATACCCGCCGCTCCTATGGGAGCGACATAAGCTAAAAGAGCTCCAAATTCCGGCCACTGGGTAATATTAATAGCAATTACAGCCTTGGAAACACCTAACACACCCATCACTATGATACCCATTAGGTATAAATGACCGGCATGGTTATATATTTCCCTGTTTTGCTGGTAGAGGTAAAAAAGCACCACCGTCATCAACAAGGCTACCAGTAAAGCTGAACCCAGGATGGAGGAAACCGGCAGTATGGGGCGGGAAAGGCCAAGAGCCTCCAGTTTGGCAATGTGTTCCTCGGTGACTATCTCCCCAACGCCAATAATTTTTTCCCTTTCTTTAATTGTTACCATCACCGGGGATACAGCTTCCCTGGCCGCCTGCTGCAAGCTCTGGGTTTTCTCAACATCGAAGAACTTATTGGGGCGCAAATAATAAAGCACCATTTCCGTCGCCAGCGCTGTATAAGAGTTATTCAGCTGCTGATTGTTAATCTCGTTCACCAGCGAACTTTCCACGTTTTTAATATTTTCCTGGGTTACGCCCTCCCTGGCTTCCATAGCCCGGGCTATCATCGAGGTCAGGTTGTTTCTCACCCGTTCCAGGCTGCCCGGATCAGGTTCGGCCAGTGTTTTCAGCACATCACTGGGCAGATCAAAGGGCATCTCTTCTTTGAGCTGTGCTATTTTTTGGCTTTTATCCAGCTCCGGATTTCCCTGAATTTCACTTATGGTATTTATCATTGTGGATATATTCTGCTGTACATCAACGCTCACCCGCGGGTCGGTGATATACTGCTGTGCCACCTGATTGGCCGCCAGATTGCGGGCCTCCTCGGTCTTTACCTTATCCTGAAAAATGACGTTGCGCGGGGCAAAAACATTAGTAGGAGAAACCTGTCCAACCACAAGATTTACCTTCTGGGGCATAAAATCCACAGACATAAGCAAAGTGAGCAGTACAAAAAATAAACCGGCGGCCAACCCCCTGCGCACTTTACGCTTGCCGGCCAGCCGGTTGAAACTATCCGTAAGTTTTCCTTTTACCGTTCTCAGAGGAAGCATATAAATCACACCTCAGTCTTTTCCGCCAAAGCCCCTTTTTCCTCGTAAGCCCGGACAATTTGTTGCACCAAAGGATGTCTGACAATATCCTCACCGGTGAAGTGATGAAAAGCGATCCCTTCAATACCGTCCAACACCCGGCGGGCGTGCACCAAACCCGATTGCTGTCCCCTGGGCAAATCCACCTGGGTTTCATCACCGGTGATCACGGCCCGGGAGCCAAACCCCAAGCGAGTGAGAAACATCTTCATTTGTTCAGGAGTAGTATTTTGCGCCTCATCCAAAATGACAAAGGAATCATCCAGTGTTCTGCCCCGCATGTAAGCCAGGGGAGCAATCTCAATCACCTGTCGCTCCAGGTACTTTTGTGTATTTTCAATACCCAGCACATCATAAAGACTGTCATACAGCGGCCGTAGATAAGGATCTACTTTTTCCTGCAGATCGCCGGGCAAAAAGCCCAGTTTTTCACCTGCCTCCACTGCCGGCCTGGTCAAGACTATTCTGTTTACGGTCCGGTTACGCTGCGCTCTGACGGCCATTACCACCGCCAAATATGTTTTTCCCGTGCCGGCGGGACCCAGGGCAAATACCACATCATGTTTGAGTAATTTTTCTATATACCGCTGCTGTCCCACTGTTTTGGGCTTGATTTTTTTGCCCCGGGCCGTAACCAGCACCACATCACGGGCCAGGCCCGCCAGTGCCCCGGCCTTACCGGAATTTAACGACTTGATGGCATAATTAATCTCATGCCTTGTGAGCCGGTTGCCGGCCTGGTAATATGACTGCAGCTGCTCAATTATTTCCCGTGTTTTTTCAACCTGCTCCCGCTGCCCCATAATGACCAACTCTTCACCCCGGGCCACCATTTTCACACCCAATGAGCTTTCTAACAATGACAAATTTTCATCATGCTTACCAAATATCTCCGCAGCGGCACCAATATCGTCAATGATTATTCTGGTTTCCATCAGCCTGGTTTCCGTGTTTTGGGTCAACTATACCAGAACCTCCTCCGTCTTGTTGATGAGGTTTTTCCATGCCTATTTCCTCAAGTGTTTCTACCTGTACCCGAACCCGGACAATATCCTCTTCACCTGCGGTTTTTACTTCCCGCACCTGTGTATTTAATATTTTTGCCCCGCTCGGCATTTGTGAGCGCAATTCATCCAACGCCTGGGTTTCGGCCAGACGACGGGCCTCGGACCTGCTTAATTTATTAGTATAAGTACCCTGTTCGGTATATTTAACCGTTATAACTTCGACGGGTACTTTAATATTCCTCCATTCCGGTAACCTTTTCACATCCCTGTGCTCGGTATAATGTACATAGGGCACTTGATGGGGGCCCATTAAAATTATTTCCTTACCCCCAATTTTCATGCAAAGTTTGGTAATCTCACTTCCGGTGGGTTTGGTTACCTGCTCTTCAAGTTTTATTTCATTATATACATCATACCATATGCGAGCCCGGACAATCCCACGTGCATGCACATATTGTAATGTCAGCTGCTGCTCTTTTTCCGCTTCTCCTTCAGCAGCATTAGGTTTAGACTCTTCCTCAATTTCAGGGGGCGGTATTAACGCCGATATTAGCACTTGACCGCTGGTAACGGTATCCCCTTCCCGGACCAGCGGGTGCCCCGACAATACCAGTATTTCCTTGATCAGTCCGTCCTTTAGTGCCACGATATCCACGGGATGCTCCCCATTGTCAGGCGGCAACACTTTTTCAACGACCTTGATCAATACCCTTGTCCCATCAACAGACACGCCAACCCAGGCCAGGTCGTTTACCTGCTGCATAATAGTTTTTTCCAGCTCCGCCGTATCTAAAGACCGCTTGGGAGCTCCGCGATATAGGCCGGCTTCCCGGGCAACCCGGGCAATTTTATCTTCAGTAACCGATTGATTACCTGTTATATCAATGAACCATATAAAAGATGACAGCGCGTACAGCGCAATAACAAAACACAATGCCCCGCCCAGTAATGCCCGGCGCCGCCGCAGTTTGCCAATAAAAAAGGGCAAACCGGAGCGGTTTATAATATGGAAACGGCAGCGGGTCATACGGGCCACATGGCGTAGGGGTTGTACATCTCTTAAACGAGCATTTAAAGCTACCTGGTTTCCAGCCGCATTAGTTATGCCCCATAGGTAAATACCCCGGGTGGTAGCCATGTTAACAAACTTCTCCAGACATTCCTCGGGAAGCGTAATGGTTACATAACCATCCAGGTAGTTTAATATCTTTAAAAACATTTTTCGCCCCCCTAACTTAGAAAAATAAGACCGGTTATTTGTCCTTCCACGCAGATTTCATCAGGCATAATATTACGCAGTGTCAAATTTTCACCGGTTACTTCAATCACTTTGTCATTTACTACCACCCGCACCAAACGGGGGTTATATTCTTGAATACCGCGATGGTTCTCAATAAACACCTGCAGGTTGCCGACCAGCACTATTTTGGGCAAATCCAGCATAATATCCCCTGGTAAATCCAGGACATCTGAAAATTGACGTTTAACCTTATTTTTTAGATCTCTCCAGGCCATAAAAAATCCCTCCTCGCCACTAATTTATGCGGCGGGGAGGGGAAAAATAACGTCTGTCTGGTTAAATATGCCAGCGAACTTGCGCAGCCCGTTAAATTAATTGCTTTGTTCTTTTTTTATGTTCTGCAAGGCATCCGAAATAACTTCGGCAGAAATGCCACCGTGGAAGCGGGGCTCGCCATTGATTACCGTCAGCGGTAACCGAACCCGGGGCAAAATGGATTCAATGTTGGGGTACTCCTTAAGTGCCTCGGTGGAAACATCTACAAACTTTACATCAACCTCATCACCAAAGCTTCCTTTCAAGGTAGCACCCAATTCCTCGGCATCTTGTTTCATGGTTTTTTCTGATCCGCAACCTGCGGAGGGACTGGGGCCTCAGCCTACATGGGGTACCGGGGCATTAAGGCCAAAAATGATTACTTCAAATGGCTGCAATGTTATTTCCTCCTTATATATGGTTAAACTAATTTACCCACAAATTTTATCATAACCATACCTTTAATGTATACCTTTGCCGGTCTTTTTATAGCTGTGCTTATTAAAAAAATAAGCATTTTTATTAGATTGCGATCTATCTATAAAATTTTTTTATTATTTTCATAAAGGAATTAGTAAACATAAACAGAATATTCGACTGACACGTTATAACAACTTGTTTAAATTTTAATAGACATTAAGTGACATGCTATAGATAAGGAGGCCGACCTAATAATGACTAATAAAACAGTAAGGCTAACCAGCCTGGCCAAAACACCCGGGTGAGCAGCCAAGATAGGGCCGCATACCCTGTCGCAGGTTCTGCGACAATTACCCGTATCCCAAGACCCGAACCTTCTGGTGGGGCTGAATACCTCGGATGATGCCGCCGTATACCGACTGAATGAACATCAGGCGTTAATACAAACTGTTGATTTTTTCACTCCCATGGTAGATGATCCATATTTATTCGGGCAAATTGCCGCGGCCAACGCTTTAAGCGATATTTATGCCATGGGTGGCCAACCGCTTTTGGCCCTGAATATAGTCTGTTTTCCCGATTGCCTGCCTATTGCCGTCCTGGAGGATATTCTAAAGGGTGGGGCTGATAAAGTGGTGGAAGCAGGCGGTATTATTGCCGGGGGTCACACGGTACGAGATGATGAGCCTAAATATGGGCTGGCAGTTGCCGGCCTGGCACCACCCGGGGGTATTATCTCCAACGCCACCGCCCGGCCCGGCGACCGGTTGGTATTAACCAAACCACTGGGCACCGGTATTATTAATACTGCCATCAAGGCTGACTTGCTGTCTCCTGAAGCCGCCAAACAAGCAGCGCAGTGCATGTCCGCGCTAAATAAAGAAGCATCTGCAAGCATGCAACGGTACAATGCCAGCGCATGTACCGATATCACCGGTTTTGGCCTGCTTGGTCATGCCGCCGAAATGGCTGCGGCCAGTCAAGTCAGCCTGGAGATTTGTTTTTCTGCGGTACCATTGCTGCCCGAAACAATAGAGATGGCCCGCATGGGTATTATACCGGGGGGCGCTTATGATAATAAAGAATACCTAATTGGCAAGGTAACCCTGGACAATTCCCTTAGACCTGAAGAACAAATGATACTGTTCGACCCACAGACTTCAGGTGGACTGCTTATAGCGGTGCCAGGGTCCCTGGCAGACCGGTTGGTGGCGGAACTGGCGGGCCAAGGCACACCATCGGCAGTAATAGGCCAGGTGCTGCCGATTCAAGATAAGCTGATCAGTGTTATTTAGGGGCGACACCCCGATAATAACTTTGTTAGACAACACGAGGAGGATTAATAAATGAATCATAAATTAGTGGACTGCCGGGGATTGGCCTGCCCACACCCGGTAATCAACACCAAAAAAGCTCTTGAAGAAGCAGGTGTCGACACCGTTACCACCATTGTGGATAACGATGTTGCCCGTCAAAACGTAGTGTTGTTCGCCAAAAATGCGGGCTACCAGGTAAACGAACAGCCCAAAGAGGGCTTTTATCATTTGACTATAACCCGCATTGGCGCCCAGGCTACAGCAAATCAAACTAACGAAAGCGCAGCCCCCACCCCTGCTGCCGTTACGCCCACCGTCGGGCCGGTTTATTTCATTACAACCAATGCACTGGGCCAAGGTTCGCCGGATCTGGGACAGGTACTGATGAAAAGCCTGTTCACCACCCTGGTGGCCATGGATCCCCCGCCTGCGGCGCTATTGTTTTTGAATACCGGTGTATTTTTAACCTGTGCAGGTACTCCAGTGCAGGAACAGCTGGAAAAATTACACACACATGGCACCGCCGTACTTTCCTGTGGCACCTGCCTTGAGTATTACGGTATTAAAGAAAAACTGCTATTAGGGGATATCTCCAATATGTTCGAAATCAATAACTGGCTTAACAAGCCGCATAAAGCTATTACTATTGCTTAATAATTTTAACGTTTTATATATATGGGTTAGCTATGTAGTCCTTGCCAACCGTTGATTATTACCTGGCCCGGTTTTTTTTCATACTAAACATTGTCATGTATTTTGTCATGTATTTTGTATTATTTATTATTTTCTGACTAATTAATCAAACAATATATGCTATAATTATTTTGCTAACTATTAAATTACACACAAAATGGAGGAATTTATGTACTGGACTGGATTTACGCCGGATGAAGCCAGGGAAATCCTTGTCAATAAGGATAAGTCCAAAAAGGACAAGCGTATGGGGCTGGCCGAGGCTATCAACACTTTTGTTAAAGACGGCTATAACATTGGTATTGCCGGTTTTGTTAACAGCCGCCAGCCTGTGGCAGCAATTCATGAGATTATCAGACAGAAAAAAAAGGATTTAACCCTCTCTTTTCAATCCGCCGGACTGGCTTTAGAATACCTGGCCGGCGCTATGGCACTGAACCCAGCCCTGTGTTCAATCAAGCGAATGGAATTTGCTTATTGGGCACATGAATCGTTCGGTATATCACCCCTATTTCGTTATTTAGCCGAAAGCGGTAAAGTTGAATTGGAAGATTGGAGCAATTTTAATATGTCGGCCAGGTTTAAGGCCGGCGCCATGGGTATTCCATTCATCCCCTGCCGCAGTCCGCTGGGCAGCGATGTTATGCAAGCAAATCGTTCTCAAATAATGGATTGTCCTTTTACTGACGACCCGGTGGCTTTACTGCCCGCCGCGCACCCCCATGTGGCACTGGTTCACGTACAGGAAGCCGATATTTACGGTAACTGTAAAATCCAGGGGCCATTGTTCACTTGTCCGGAAATAGCTATGGCAGCGGGATATACCATATTAACTTGCGAGCGGATAGTGGAGCATGAAAGTATTGTAAGTGACCCCAATCGGGTAAATATACCCTTCTTTTCTGTGGACGCGGTGGTGGAAGTGCCCTTTGGTGCCTACCCCGGCAATTGCCACAGTCATTATTATTTTGATGATAAGCACATCAAGGAGCTTCAGACTGCCGGAGAGGCTTTTAGGAAAGGCGACCGCGCACCACTGGAAATGTACTACGATCATTATATTTACGGCGTCCAAAATACAGCGGAGTTTTTAAGCCAAATACCGTATAACCAGTTGCAGCATATTCAACAAATTGAAATTAGGGACTTTCGTCTCATTCGCGGTGTATCAAGGCAGGACACCGGTGACAGTTATAAAACGTCAGCCAGGTCAGTGAAAAAACTGGGCACCCGGGGAGGCATATAATATGGAAATCCTTGACTACTATGCCGATGATTTTTCCCCCCAGGAAATGATCGTGGTAGCCGGGGCCCGAATACTCGAAAACAACAAAGTAGTATTTGCAGGTACCGGACTGCCTATGGTCGCCATAACTCTTGCCCAACTAACCCATGCCGCAGGAATTATACCGGTGTTTGAAGCAGGGGCAGTAGGGCCACGCTTAACCAGGGGGCTGCCGCTTTCTGTGGGTGATTCACGCACCACCAGCAAAGCCATGTACCTACAGGGGCTTAATTCCGCTTTTGAACTGGCCCAGCGGGGTTTTTGCGACTACGGTTTTATCGGTGGTGCCGAAATAGACATCTATGGTAATTTAAACTCAACTATGATCGGTGAATTTCCTGGGGACTACCAAAGCCCGAAAGTACGCTTGCCTGGCAGCGGCGGTGCCAGTGATATGGCTGCATCCTGCGAACGTATCATCATTATCATGGTCCATGAAAAGAGACGTTTTAAAGAAAAGTTAAGCTATTTAACCAGCCCGGGTTTTTTAGACGGCAGCCCCGGTGCCCGTAAAAAAGCGGGACTGGTAGGCAAGGGACCATACCGGGTCATTACCACCCGTGCACTGCTGGGGTTTGATGAAAATACACGGCGCATGAAACTTTTAGCCACCATGCCCGGGGAGACGGTACAAAGCGTACAGGAAAACACCGGCTTCGAGCTACTGGTGGATGATAATGTATACCAGTTTGAGCCGCCGACTCTGGAAGAAATTAGACTGGTGCGGGAAGAAATAGACCCGGAGGGTTATTTTATTAAGAAGAAAATAAAGTAAACCAAACGTGCCCGTGCAAGATTTGTAAATGTTATTTTTAACCCGGCCATGAGTCAAAGCGGCAGGTAAGTTACCAAGAAATATATTAGCCGGTATTCCCTATTACATTATAGGGAATACCGGCTAATTTTATTTTGCGGTCGTATGGTTAAAGTTGATCAAAATAAGGCATCCTTAAAATGTTAAGGGGGGACCAATATGTTAGAAAACACATCATTTTGGGCCATTGTTATTTTTTTAATCACCTACGCCGTGGTCGTTTCAGAGAAAATACACCGTGCCGTGGCTGCATTCGCAGGAGCTTCAATTATTATGCTGGCCAAGATATTAACCCCGGATGAAGCCGTTCATTATATAGATTTTAATACCATCGGGCTACTGGTGGGCATGATGATCATCGTGGGTATTACCCGGCAAACCGGGTTATTTGAATATGTAGCCATTCGCACCAGCAAAATGGCCCGGGGTGAGCCGCTAAGGGTACTGGCATCGCTGGCATTGTTGACGGCAGTTTTTTCAGCCCTGCTGGATAATGTAACCACTGTGCTGCTTATTGTGCCCGTAACTTTAGCAATTACCACCAAGCTTAAGGTAAATCCTCTGCCATTCATAATAACCGAAATACTTGCTTCCAATATCGGCGGGACAGCTACCCTTATCGGCGATCCCCCCAATATTATGATTGGCAGCGCTACGCACCTGGGCTTTATGGATTTTTTAATCAACCTGGCCCCTGTGGTGGTAGTTATTTATGCACTGACATTATACATACTGCTGCGCATTTATAAAAACAGCCTGCAAACAACTACACAGCTGCAGCAGGCCATTATGGAAATAAACGAAAATAATGAGATTAAAGATGTTGTTTTACTTAAAAAATGTATATTTGTTTTATCCCTGACTATTGTTGGCTTTACTCTACATCAACTGGTGCATTTGGAAAGTTCCGTTATAGCATTAGCCGGGGCCTCAATTTTGCTGGTAATTACCCGGTTCGATCCAGAACGTGCCTTACATAGCGTGGAATGGCCAGTAATATTCTTTTTTATCGGATTGTTTGTAGTAGTGGGCGCGTTGGAAGCCACCGGAGTTATTGAATCTATCGCCATGTTCGCCCTGGATACCACTCGAGGTTCTATACTCCCCGCAGGGCTGTTCATTTTATGGCTGTCGGCCGTAGCTTCTTCCTTTGTGGACAACATCCCTTTCGTAGCTACCATGATACCTTTGATTAAAGAGATGGGGCGACTGGGTGCTTTAGAAAACATCGATTTCTTATGGTGGTCCCTTTCTCTGGGGGCCTGTCTGGGCGGCAACGGCACCATTGTTGGTGCCTCAGCCAACCTGGTAGCAGTAGGCATGGCTGAAAGAAACAATGTTCTGGTGGGTTTCTTTCAGTTTTTCAAGATAAGCTTTCCCTTAATGCTTATGTCTATTTTAATCGCCATGGTTTACTTGATAGCCTGGTATACGTATAACACCATTATGGTTATACTGGCTACACTAGCGCCGGGGTTACTTTTATCGTTGGTCCTGGGACAGTTAAACAAGCGCCTGAATAAGGATAGCAAATAAATACAAAATCTAACAACCCAGTAATATTTGAGCATTTAATTACATTAATGTTAACACAATCAAAATTGGCCAGGCCTTTTTTTAATCCTGCCGCCACGAGAGTTTAATACATCACCAATGATCATGCTCCCCACCAGGGCGTTTTTGCTGCTTAATGCGGCAGCAAGTGGGTTTCCAGCATTACATCTCCACCGACTTGGGTCTGTTGCCGGAATCGGCCGCGACAAAGGGGCAACCGGTTGGTCACTGTGATCAGCATCCCCTTGCGGCGCTACATTTAAAAGCCGTCGCGGCCTATCCTGTTCACCCAATACTAACGGAGGGTCACCCGCAGGATTAGTTTGTTCCCGCTGTTGTCGCGGAAATTGCGGCTCATTTTCACGCTCCGTCGGTGACTGCGGCTTATTTTCGGCACCAGTAGAACACTCCTGCTCCCACGGGCCTGGCAACGGGGCATCCTCGCCGCGAGTGGATATATCCCACGGGCCGGACAACGGCCCATCTTCACTGCGCGGAGATGTTTCCCACGGGCCGGACAGCAGCACGTCTTCATCACGCGAAGATGCATAGTCCGGGCGAGGCTGTTCAACATCTCCAGGGGGACGGCCGGTGGGCCTTTGTGGCAGGTTACGGCCGTCCCGGCCCATGATTTTGCTAATAATTACATATGCAATGATCAGAATAATAATGGTTGTCGACACATGTTAAACCTCCCAAATACCCATGAAGTTTATGACAAGGTTTTCAAAGTTACTTTTTAAGATAGTTGCTTCCTTCCTTATCTTCCTTATCTTCACCCATCTTGGATATATTCTGCCGCATACCTGTGTCGGCCAATATATTCTGCATATTATAGTAATCCATAACTCCTAGATTACCCTCCCGCAATGCATCAGCCAAGGCCTGCGGCACCTGGGCCTCGGCCTCCACCACTTTGGCCCGCATTTCCTCCACAGCGGCCCTCATTTCCTGCTCCCGGGCCACCGCCATGGCACGTCGTTCCTCAGCTTTAGCCTGGGCAATATTTTTGTCGGCCTCGGCCTGGTCCATTTGCAGTGTGGCACCAATGTTCCGGCCCACATCCACATCGGCGATATCAATAGATAATATTTCAAATGCAGTACCCGCATCAAGCCCTTTTTCCAGAACAGTGCGGGAAATGGAATCGGGGTTTTCCAGCACTTCTTTGTGGTTATCCATTGAGCCCACGGTGGATACTACCCCCTCACCTACCCGGGCCAGTATGGTTTCTTCACCGGCACCGCCTACCAGCCGGTCAATATTGGCCCGCACCGTCACCCGGGCCACCACCTTAACTTCAATACCATCCTTAGCCACCGCTGATACCCAGGGAGTTTGGATAACCTTGGGGTTAACACTCATCTGTACGGCCTCCAGCACATTACGGCCCGCCAGATCTATGGCGGCCGCCCGCTCAAAGGGCAGAGTGATATTGGCTCGCTCCGAAGCGATCAACGCATCCACCACCCGGTCCACATTGCCGCCAGCCAGGTAATGAGCTTCCAACTGGTCTACAGATATATCCAGCCCGGCTTTGTAAGCTTTAATCAGCGGGTTTACGATGCGAGACGGAATAACCCGGCGCAGACGCATACCGATAAGAGTGACAATACCTACCCGCACACCGGCGGCCAGGGCCGAGATCCATAGCCCCACCGGTATAAAGCTGAACAATATCACCACGGCCAGTATAATAAGTACCAACAAAATTAAAAAAGTAATACCGGCAAACATTAAATACCCCCTCTATAAATATAATTTTCTACCCTTTACTTATGCTCAAGGATAAAAGTATAGTATATTTTTACCCCACTAAGTTTTTTCCATAACTAAAGCATATTGAAAAATTTGCCCCCGCCATGGTTAGTGACGTACCACAGATATTATATTTGTTCAAGTTTGATCCCACGTCCTTACCACGATACGAATCCCTTCCACACGCACCACCTTGATTTTAGCCCCGGCCGGAATAAATCCCCCTTCACTGACCACATCCAAGCGCTCACCGCCCACTTCAGCAGCCCCGGACGGACGCAGCGGGGTCAAAGTGATGCCTACCTGGCCTGCATAATCCACCAATTCCTTCTTTGATGCACTGTACCCTTCGTCGTTACGCTGCCTGTTACCCAAGGTTAGCCGCTGCCAGAGGTTAAACCTGGACATAACCTTGATACCCACAATAAGTATTACTATACTGACCGCCAGAGCAATTACAAGAGACTTAAAAGTAAGAGTAACATCCATACTTAATAACACTATACCCCAGCCGATTAGTATAATACCCACCAGTCCAGCTACTCCAAAACCCAAAATAAATACTTCCAGCACTAGCGCCAATATGCCCAGCAAAAAGGCCAAAGTCGCCAGCCACGGAATCAGTTCTGGTGACACCCAAATCACCTCCGTTATGCGATTAGATTCATACCATAGTTCAAGATCATCTCTTAATTACCGCCATCGGAACTGCCCAAATTAATATTAAAAAGTAATGCCTTTACAGCAAAAACACCCGTATTGCCGGCAAGATTAATATCATCGGGCTTTGGCAAGTTAGCTGTTTTCAACTTCGAAAGCCACCACACTATGCCGTCAGTCACCACCATGGGTACACACCTGCGGAAGCATCATATACACCCACATATGAATACTTTAAATGCCCGGCGCTGTTAGCACCGGGCATATACGTTTGTTGTTTAAGACCGCGCAAGGTCTCTTATTAAACAATATTTAATTAAAATGACTTGGAAAATTTAGCCTTGCGCTTACGAGCAGCTTCTGATTTTTTCTTTCTTTTCACGCTGGGCTTTTCGTAGTGTTCATGTTTTCTGGCTTCAGCGAGAACCCCTGCCTTTTGACAGGTGCGCTTAAAACGCCGGAGGGCGCTGTCCAGGGTTTCATTCTTGCCTACTCTAACTTCTGCCACTGACTCTTCCCTCCCCTCCGCTTAAACCGTAAAACTTGCTTTAAAATCAAGCTTAAAAACAACCTCCAAATAGAAATTACCACACCATAATATTATACAATACGCCCTCCATAGAGTCAATTACCCAGGCGGCCATTGAAGCGTTCTACCGGCCAAAAAGTGATAGTGGATGTGCCATACCAACTGACCGGCATCCTTCATACAATTGGAAACAAGCCTGAATCCCCGTTCCGTCAAACCCATGTCCCTGGCTACCTTAGCGGCAGCTCTTTGCAGCTCCCCCAGAATGTGGCTGTCCTCGGGTTGCAAGTCAAAAAACGTGGGAATATGCTTTTTAGGTATAAATAAAAGGTGGGTAGGGGCGGCCGGTTGAATGTCCTTGAACGCCAGTATATGGTCATCCTCATATACAATCTCAGCCGGGATTTCCCTTTTTATTATTTTACAGAAAATACAATCCTGCACCTTCTTCCACCTCCTCCCTAAAAACATAAGCATAACGGTGATTTAAAGGCTGCTATTACATTTCAACACAGCCCCTCTAAATCCTGCTTATTTATAAATTATTCTTCCTTTTAATCCAGTGCCACCAAGTTCGGTTACTTTTACGTCCGCCAGTTGTCCCCGCAAGCTGTCCTGGGCCGGGAAGTACACGCGCACATAGTTGTCGGTCAAGCCCTCAAATAACTCCCCGGATGCATTCATTGCATCTCCGGACAGGTCCTGGTCTACCTGACTGAACAGGTGCTCAGATATATCTACGGGCTGCTCCACCAGCACAGATGCGGTTCTACCCAGGAACCGGGCGGCAAAGGATTGGGCCAGTGAATGGCCAACGGCAATCAACTTCCGGCTGCGTTCTTCCTTGACCCGGGGATCTACCTGATCGGGAAAACCCGCAGCCGGTGTCCCCCGGCGGGGAGAATATTTAAAAACATGCAGTGCTGAAAACTGCATTTCCTTTACAAAGGTACAGCCATTGCGAAAATGTTCATCTTCCTCGCCGGGAAAGCCTACCATAATGTCTGTAGTTATACCAACTTCGGGCAGTTTGTCTCTCACACTGGCCAGTAGTCTGCGAAAATAGTTCGTATCATAGCGCCGCCTCATTCGCTTTAAAATATAATCATCTCCACTTTGCAGTGGAATGTGCAAGTGGCGGCAAAACGGCGGCCCGGCAGCCATTAAATCCAGCAAATCCGGAGTAATATCATTGGGTTCCAAAGAACTGAGCCGTAATCTGACCAAGCCCGGTACATTGGCCAGCAAAGCCAGCAGCCCGACCAGGTCAACACCGTCTTGGTTTCCCCGGCCGTAAGCACCGGTGTGGATGCCGGTGAGCACCACTTCCTTAAAGCCGCTTTCCACCAAGTTACGCACACCAGCCAGCACATTCTCCGGCGAACGACTGCGCAAAGGACCCCGCGCATAGGGAATGATACAGTAAGAACAGTAATTCTCACAGCCCTCCTGGATCTTCAAAAAAGCCCGTACCCGGCCCTGGTGTGACTCACCCGGCAGTTCCTCGAAGTCATGACACCGGGCAATGTCCTCAACCGCCTTCACTTTGCGCCCTTTAGATACGTTTTCCACCAAGTCCACAATTTCAGCCCGGTGCCCGGCACCCACCACCAAATCAACGCCTTCTACATTCAGCACCTCATCGGGCGCCGTTTGGGCATAGCAGCCCGTCACCGCTACCACGGCCTCCGGGTTTGTTCTACCAGCCCGCCGGATTAGCTGTCTGGATTTGCGGTCACCCAGGTGAGTCACCGTGCAGGTATTAATTATGTACACATCCGCAGGGCTATCAAAATCGACCACCTGGTAACCGCGCCGCCGGAACAGCTCCTCCAGAGCCGCTGATTCATACTGATTGACTTTGCAGCCCAAAGTGGTCAGAGCCACCTTCTTTTCAGACATGTAAAATATTACCCCCCCAAATCGCCCCACTGGTATAGTATCATGGCCACTACAGCGGGACCGGCCGTTTCAGTACGCAATATGCGCGGGCCCAGGGTGACGGGGATCCCACCCCGCAGGCGGGCTTCTTCTACTTCGTAGTTTTCCAGGCCGCCCTCAGGACCAATCAGCAGATATACCTCATCCGGCCTGGGCCTGCTCTGCAATACCTCCTTGAGGGGACAGACAGTCTCATCCTCCCAGGGAATCAGCACCAGGGCACCGGGTGGCATAAGGTCCAAGGCCTTAGACCATTCCAGCGGTTCCAGCACCTCAGGCACCAGCGCCCGGCGGCACTGTTTGGCGGCCCCGGCCGCAATGCGCTGCCAGCGCCGCAGGCGAGAAGCCTTTTTGGATGCGTCCAGGCGCACCACGCTACGCTTGCAAAACACGGGCCAAAATGCCACCGCACCCAGTTCAGTACCCTTTTGAATAACAGTGTCCATTCGGTCGCCCTTGGCCAATCCCTGCACCAGTACCACCCGCAAGGGAGGTTCACCCCCGGCCACCCCCTGCCGGAGCACCCGGCAGGTAACAGTTTCCCCAGTCAAGCCTTCGATACGGCTTTCATAAAAATTGCCACATCCATCCAGTAATGTAATTACATCACCCGGGCCCAGTCGCAATACCCTTTTAATATGGTGTACTTCAGAGCCTGTCACGATAACGCTGTCACCCTGCACTTGTTGCGGGGCTACAAAAAACCTGGGCATTATTTATCACACCTTAAAACGGCTGACCTATTTTGCCTTTCAACTTTCAACACCCGGTACCCGAAGGTGGCACCGGCTAATCTTAGACTTCAACCTTCCGACAACTTAACGTTTAACAGCCGACACCCTGCGATAAACCATAGCCACCCACTCGCCCTTGGTTAATTCTTTTAAGGGTTCAAGGCCAGCGTCGTCCAAAGCCCGGCGTACTTCTTCGGCACGGTCTTTAATAATTCCCGAGGCCACCAACCTGCCGCCAGGCTTAAGCGCAGCCGCGGCATCCGGAGCCAAGCGGATAATTACATCGGCAATAATATTAGCCACCACCAGGTCGGCCTGACCCCCCGCCAGGTTATCCAACAGGTTGCCCTGCACTGCCGTAACCCGATCCGCCACACCGTTGCGCTCGGCATTTTCCCTGGCCGCCCGTACCGCCAGTTCATCAATATCCACGGCGGTCACCTGCCGGGCACCCAGCAGCGCAGCCGCCACTGACAGTATGCCTGACCCCGTGCCCACATCATAAACCACTGCATGGACCGGTGCTAATTCTTCAAGTAAAGTCAGGCACATGGCAGTGGTGGCATGAGTGCCGCAACCAAAGGCCATACCGGGATCCAGTTCAATAACTGTTTCCCCCGCCCGGGCGGTGTAATCCTCCCAGGATGGCTTTATAACAATATTTTTACCCACCCGCACCGGTTTATAATACTTCTGCCAGGCAGTTGCCCAATCCTGTTCCCTGACTTCCCTGGTTTGCCAGAACACGGGCAAGTCGGTAAGTCTGTGAGACAAACGCTCCAACCGGTCCGCCAGGGCACAATCGCAGCAAAAATAGCCCTTTACTACAGACTGCCCGCTTTGGGGCAGCTTTAAAGCAGGGGCTACTGTTTCAGCAGTACCATTTGTGACAAGGTCTATAATTAAGGCGGGGTCTTCTATGACTACCCCGCCAGAACCAATTTCATTAAAAATATTCGCTACTGCTTCCACCAGCTCTGCAGGAGCAGTAACGGCAATCTCCAGCCATTTCAAATCAAAACCCCCCGGGGTCAGACTTAAATTAACCTAAACTTGTGGACAATTTTCGACATTCTCAGCAATTTAAACATTGCTGCAGCAGTCGTTTGGGGCTCGCGGTCATAATACAGCTATACCTTGCTAGCGTAACTGTGAGGCGTTTGCACCTGTCACTTGCTAACCCGAAAAAGCGTCCCGCATTTTTTCAAAAAACCCCTTTTCCCCACTTTGCGGCTTTTGTCCCTCGATACGGGCAAATTCCCGCAGCAGATCCTTTTGCTTGCCGGTAAGCCTAGTAGGGGTAACCACTCTGATGCGTATATGCTGGTCCCCGCGACCATAGCCCCGTACATCAGGAATACCCTTGCTCTTCATGCGCAGTACCGTGCCCGACTGGGTCCCCTCAGGCACCTTCAGCTTGGCCTGACCCTCTAAAGTGGGTACATTGATTTCATCACCTAAAGCAGCCTGGGTAAAATTAATATCGGCATCAATAATGACATTATTTCCTTCACGTTTAAAAATAGCGTGAGGCTGTACATGGATATAAACAAACAAATCGCCCGGTGGTCCGCCTCGCATACCCGTTTCCCCCTCGCCGGCCAGGCGCAGTCTGGAACCTGTATCCACCCCGGCGGGGATCTTTACCTTTAATGTTCTGCTGCGTCGCACTTTACCGGATCCCCGGCAGGTGGGGCAGGGCTTTTCGATAATCACGCCGGCACCGCGACAGCGGTCACAGGTGCGGGACTGCACAATACGCCCGAATGGGGTGCTCTGGGCGTACTGAATCTGTCCCGTGCCGTGACAAACGTCACAGTTTTTCTTTGTGGTGCCTGGTGCCGCACCGCTACCACCACAGGTACTGCAATCCTCAGTACGGGGAATTTTAATATCCTTTTCTAAGCCGAAGGCGGCTTCCTCAAAGGTTATCTCCATATCCACGCGCAAATCGGCACCCGGCTCGGGACCGTGCCGCCGCTGACGCCCGCCACCGCCGAAAAACATATCAAATATATCACCAATACCACCGAAATCAGCACTGCCAAAACCCCCAAAGCCACCATTAAACTGGCCGTCTGTGGCCGCATGTCCGAAACGGTCGTAAGCCTCCCGCTTATCAGGATTGCTTAGCACCTCATAGGCCTCATTGACTTCTTTGAATTTTTCCGCAGCGTTATGATCCCCCTTGTTGGCGTCGGGGTGATACTGGCGGGCCAACTTGCGAAAAGCCTTTTTAATCTCATCCGGTGAAGCGTCCCGGGAAACACCCAGCACCTCATAGTAATCCCGCTTTGCCACGGCATCCACCACCTCATACTTCAAACACCACCGGGAGGGCTTAGAGAAGCCCTCCCGCGCAGTACTTATTTTAAAATCATACGACCTTTAACTATTCTACGCTATATGCCAAAATCCTGTTACCAAACACCGAACAATACTTTATTTATCCTTTTTATCCCCGTCCACCTCGTACTCGGCATCCACCACGTTCTCTTTATCACCCTCGGCCGCCTGGCCACAACCACCGGCGCCACAACCCGCTCCGGCACCGCCGGCCTGATCAGCCCCGGCCTGCTGCTGTTGGTAAAGCACGGCGGACAGCTCGTACAGAGGCTTGGTTAATTCTTCTGTGGCTGACTTAATTTTATCGATATCATCACCTTTGACGGCTTCCTTAAGCTTATCTGCAGCCTGGTTAACCTGTTCCACTTTATCTTTGTCGGCTTTGTCCCCGAGGTCTTTGATAGTTTTCTCCGCCTGGTAAATCAGGCTGTCGGCCTGGTTCCGCAGTTCCACCAATTCTTTACGCCGCTCGTCCTCTGCAGCATTTTTCTCAGCGTCTTTAACCATCTTATCAATTTCCTCATCGCCAAGACCCGAACCACCCGAAATGGTAATACTCTGGCTTTTGCCCGTACCTTTGTCCTTGGCTGATACATTGACGATACCATTTACATCTATATCGAAACTAACCTCAATTTGCGGCACACCCCGGGGTGCCGGCGGTATACCGGACAGCTGGAACCGACCCAGGGTTTTATTATCAGCCGCCATGGAACGCTCGCCTTGCATCACATGGATTTCAACCGTAGTCTGCCCGTCTGCAGCGGTGGAGAAAACCTGGCTCTTAGAGGTGGGAATGGTGGTATTACGTTCGATCAGCCTGGTAAATACACCGCCCAGGGTTTCAATACCTAGAGAAAGCGGGGTAACGTCAAGCAGCAGTACATCCTTGACTTCACCGGCCAGCACACCGCCCTGGATAGCGGCTCCAATGGCCACACACTCGTCCGGGTTGATACCCTTGTGAGGTTCTTTTTGTAGATATTTTTTAATGGCTTCCTGCACCGCAGGTATACGGGTGGAACCGCCCACCAGCAGCACCTTATTAATATCCTGGGGCTGCAAACCAGCATCAGCCATGGCCTGTCTGGTAGGTCCCATAGTTTTTTCCACCAAATCCGCCGTCAGCTCATTAAACTTGGCCCGGGAAAGGTTAATATCCAGGTGCTTAGGGCCACTGGCATCAGCTGTGATAAAGGGCAGGTTAATATTGGCGGACATAACACCGCTCAGTTCAACCTTGGCCTTCTCTGCCGCATCTTTTAGGCGCTGCATAGCCATCCGGTCACCTTTTAAATCAATACCGGTTTCCCTTTTAAATTCACTGGTCAGGTATTCCACGACGCGCTGGTCGAAATCATCGCCACCCAGCCGGTTATTACCGCTGGTGGCCTTGACTTCAAACACACCGTCTCCCAGCTCCAAAATAGACACGTCAAAAGTACCACCACCCAGGTCAAAAACCAGTATGGTTTGCTCATCGCCTTTATCCAGACCATAAGCCAGCGATGCCGCCGTGGGCTCATTGATAATTCTCAATACCTCAAGGCCGGCAATTTTACCGGCATCTTTGGTGGCCTGGCGCTGTGCATCGGTAAAGTAGGCCGGTACAGTGATTACAGCCTGGGTAACTTTTTCACCCAGATAGCTTTCCGCGTCTGCTTTTAGTTTTTGCAGTATCATGGCGGATATTTCTTGGGGTGTATAATCCTTACCATCTATATTTACTTTATAATTAGAGCCCATATGCCTTTTTATGGAGCTTATGGTGCGATCGGGGTTGCTGACCGCCTGGTTTTTAGCCACCTGGCCCACCAGCCGCTCGCCTGTTTTAGAAAAACCCACCACCGAAGGGGTAGTTCGCCCGCCTTCAGCATTAGGTATAACCACCGCTTCCCCACCCTCCATAACAGCCATACAGGAGTTGGTGGTACCCAGGTCAATACCTAGTACTTTTGCCATCTATATCGCCTCCTAATATTTTGCTATCAATTAACCCTCAGGTTTAGCCACCTTAACCATCGCCGGACGAAGTAATTTGTCTTTTAGATAATATCCCCGGCGCAATTCGGCTGTTACAGTGTTTTCAGCATACTCATCCGTTACTTCCTGCATAACAGCCTCATGCCGGGTGGGATCAAATTGTTCACCCACCGCTGCCACCGGCGTAAGCCCCTCTTTTTGCAATACATCCTGCAACTGCCGGAAAATCATGTCTACTCCCTCGGCCACCTGGGCCGGGTTCTGGTCTTTGGCAGCCAGAGCCAGCTGGAAATTATCCAGCACGGGCAGCAACGCCTCGCATAAAGAAGCCGCGGCATATTTAAAAAATTCTTCCTTTTCCTTAACTGTGCGCTTGCGGTAGTTATCAAAATCAGCCTGCAGGCGTACCAGCCGATTTAAGTATTCCTCTGCTTTTGTCTTTTGATCGGCCAGCTCCCTTTGCAGCTGCTCCAAATCCACTGGCTGATCGGCAAACTCATCCACCGGTTCTCCCGGTGAATGCCCCGTTGCCCCGCCTTCCTGCGCAGTCCTGGTTCCGGTTACCCCCCCAACATCGTTACCTGCCTGGTGGTCTGCCCGCTTTAAATCCTCATTCGGCAAATGCTCGCCCGGTACCGCATTGGCGGCATCCACGTTCCGGCCCTCTTCACTGTCGGCCGCAGTACGATGCAGTTTATCCATGTCCATCACTCCTTGGCCACCACTTACAAAGTTAAACCATGTTTTTTATGCTCATAGTGTGGTTTAATATTAAATTTATCATTAAATTTATCATATCGAATCCTGAAAGCTACGCTTATTTACCTCGCCAGCGTATCAGCCTTTCCATAACCATTGAAAGATTATCCGTCATGTATTCCACCACGGCAAAGGCCCGGGCATAATCCATCCTGGTGGGTCCCAAGAGGCCGATACTACCCACCGGCTTACCTTCCATGTGATACGTACCCATTACCAGGCTGTAATCCCTCATCCGGCCGTCCACCATCTCTTCGCCAATGCGTACCGTAACGCCCTCCTCCTGGAAAACATCAACCATCACATTGGCCAGCTCATGTTCATTTTCCAACAAGCTGAGCAGTATTTTTACCTTCTCTATATTATTGAATTCGGGCTGGTTTAAAATATTAAAAATGCTGCCCAGATATATTTTTTCCCCTTTTTCCAGGGACAGCCCCTCCTGAATTACATCCATCGCCATATTCAAAATATGTTTTTGCCTTGCCAGCTCGAAATAAATTTCTTTAATCAATGTTAGACGTATATTTTCAATTGTTTTACCCTGTAGTTTATGATTCAATACAGAGGATATGGTATCCAGGTCGGTGGGCCCAATATTCTCTGGAATATCAATAATCCGGTGATGTACAGCCCCGGCATCGGTTACCACCACAACCATAGACTGCCTCCCACCCATGTGAACCAGCTGAATATGTTTAAACCTGCCCTTGCCGTAGTGAGTAGTCATAACCACTCCGGTATAATTGGTAATTTGCGACAATAGCTGCCCGGTACTTCTCAGCACATCGCCTACTTCCTGTTTTTTGGTCAGGTAACCATTCAGCACTAGTTTGGCTTCTTCTGAATTAAACTCCTCGCGTTTCATCAAATAATCCACATAATACCTATATCCCTGGTCAGAAGGTACCCGCCCTGCCGATGTATGGGGCTGTTCAATATAACCCATCTCTTCCAGGTCGGCCATTTCATTGCGGATAGTTGCCGAACTCACCCCCAGCTTATATTTCCTGGCAATGGTCCGTGAACCAACCGGTTCCGCAGTGGCAATGTAATCCTGCACAATGGCCATGAGAACATTTTTTTTCCTGGCATCAAGGGTCATTTGTGACACCTCCTTGTTAGCACTCTCTCAAATCGAGTGCTAACATCTATTAAAAACATAGCACTAGTGATTTCATTTGTCAAGAATATTCAGGAGGGAGCAAATTCACTCATCACTGCATTGGCAACCGCCAAACCGTCTGCGGTTAAGCGCAAATGGTTGCCCCGCTGTTCCAGGAACCTTTTATCTATTAATGCATTCATTACGCCGGGATAAAAATGATCAAGTTCCGCACCAAACCGCCGTTTAAAGCGATCTAAATCCAGCCCGCAGTTCATGCGCAGCCCTAAAAAAACAGTTTCAAATATATCTATTTCCGGAGTAATCTGTTCCGTCCAGGCTACCGGAATTTTCCCGTCCCTAAGCTTGGAATTGTATTCCGCCAGACCGGACTCGTTGGCCATACGTTTCCCCCCGACGTAGGAGTGAGCCGCCGGGCCCAATCCCAGGTAACCTTCGTTATACCAGTAAATCAGATTGTGGCGGCACTGCCGCCCTGGCCGGGCAAAATTAGAAATTTCATACTGCTCCAGCCCGACCGCTTTTAGAATTTCAATGGCCTTCCGGTACATGGCTAAGCCGGTATCTTCGGCACAGGGCACCAATTTACCACTATCAACCGATTCTTTTAAAGGTGTACCCTCCTCCAGCTGTAGACCATAGGCGGATACGTGCTCGGGTTGTAAAGCCACCACCTGCTCCAGACAGCACTGCCACTCGGTGAGCGTCTGGCCCGGCACCTCAAAGATGAGATCCAGGTTGATATTAGAAAAACCCGCTTCCCTGGCCTGCCGCACCGCAGCCACTGTTTGCCTGTGTGTGTGTATTCGACCCAAGGTGCTCAGCGTGGTTTCAGTGCAAGCCTGGGCTCCTAAACTTAGCCGGTTGACCCCGGCCCTGCGCAGAGCGTTAAGTTTACCTGTATCCACCGTACCGGGGTTGGCTTCTACAGTAAATTCCACGCCAGGTAATAGATTAAAATGATTTTTTATTAAAGCTATTATTTCCAGAAGCATTACGTTTGATAAACATGTTGGTGTACCCCCACCGATAAAAACGGTGGACAAATGCCACCGTTTATCATATTGACCACCATCCCGCAACTCCATTTCCCGGCGTAATCCGTTGATATAATGTCGGGCGTCTGATTCATTATATGGATAAGAAATAAAATCACAATAAGGACACTTACGCACACAAAAGGGTACGTGAATATACAGAGCAGTGGGCAAACCATTGAAAAACATTTTAGTGTTGCTAAATTTTACCATTACACATCCCGTATCAATTTTTTAATCAAAAAACAGCTCATCTATATCATTTCCCCTTATTTTTTATCCTCTCCAATATTCAGTACGGCCATAAACGCTTCCTGGGGTATTTCAACGTTACCCACCTGCTTCATACGCCTTTTGCCCTCTTTTTGTTTTTCCAGCAGTTTACGCTTGCGGGTAATGTCACCCCCGTAACACTTGGCCAGCACGTCCTTGCGGCGAGCCCGCACCGTTTCCCGGGCTACCACCTTGTTACCTATGGCAGCCTGGATAGGCACTTCAAACAGGTGGCGGGGAATCAGACTCCGCAATTTTTCCACCAGTGCCCGGCCCCGCTGATATGCCTTGTCCTGGTGCACAATAAAGCTCAGGGCATCCAGGGGCTCCTCATTGACCAGAATATCTATTTTAACCAGTTTGGACTGCCGGTAGCCCGCCAAGTCGTAGTCTAAAGAGGCGTAACCCCTGGTACGTGACTTAAGTTGATCAAAAAAGTCAAAAATAATTTCGCTTAAAGGCAGGTCATATTTAACCATCACCCGGCTCTGACTCATGTAAACCATATCTTTGTAAACGCCCCGGCGCTCCTGGCTGATCTCCATCACCGCCCCCACAAAATCCTGGGGCACCATAATAGTTGCAGCCACAAAGGGCTCTTCCATCGATACTATTTTGCCGCTGGGCGGCATCAAGCTGGGGTTATCAATCTCCAGCGTTTCCCCGGCGGTGGTATTAACCCGGTATACTACGCTTGGAGCAGTGGTAATTAAGCTCAGCCCATACTCCCGTTCAAGACGCTCCTGGATGATTTCCATATGCAAAAGCCCTAAAAAACCACAGCGAAATCCAAAGCCCAAGGCTTCAGAGGTTTCAGCTTCATACACCAGTGATGCATCGTTTAGCTTGAGCTTATCCAGAGCATCACGCAAATCACCGTAATCGTTGGATTCCACGGGGTACAGCCCGCAATAGACCATTGGCTTAATCTGGCGATAGCCCGGCAGAGGAGCGACGGCGGGACGGCGGGCATCCGTAATGGTATCCCCCACCCGGGAATCCCGGGCGTTTTTAATACTGGCAGCCAAAAAACCTACCTCGCCAGCCCTCAGCTCGTCAACCAAGCCCGGGGCTGGTCTGAAAACCCCTACCTCGTTGACCTCAAATTCTTTGCCGGTAGCCATCATTTTAATGGGTAAGCCTTTTTTGATGCGGCCTTCCATTACCCTGAAGTAACAAATCACACCTTTATACGAGTCATAATGAGAGTCAAAAATCAGCGCCTGTAACGGAGCATTTTCATCACCCCGGGGCGGGGGAATTTTCTGAACAATTTTTTCTAAAATTTCCTCTACGCCTTGCCCCGTTTTAGCCGAAGCCAGTACAGCGTCAGAGGCATCTAAACCAATGACCTCCTCGATTTCACTTCTCACCCGCTCGGGATCGGCTGCCGGTAAATCTATTTTATTAATCACTGGGATTATTTCCAGGTCATGGTCAATAGCTAGATAGACATTGGCCAGCGTCTGAGCTTCAATGCCCTGAGCCGCATCCACCACCAGCAGGGCTCCCTCGCAAGAGGCCAGGCTTCGGGACACCTCGTAGGTAAAGTCAACGTGTCCCGGCGTATCGATAAGGTTTAGAGCATATTCCCGCCCATCTTTGGCCTGGTAATTTATGCGTACCGCCTGTAATTTAATGGTGATGCCCCGTTCCCTCTCCAACTCCATGTTATCCAACACCTGCTCGGACATTTCCCGCTGGGTCAGCGCGCCGGTATATTCCAACAACCTGTCCGCCAAGGTGGATTTGCCATGATCAATATGAGCAATGATGCAAAAGTTACGAATACGATCCTGTCTTCTTTCCAACGGTAATTCCTCTCTCCTTAAATAAGGTCAATTCATCATATTATAGCATTTGCTTGTAAAGGTGAAAAGAACCTATAAAAAGGCACAGTTTATGCTCTTCAAGCCAGGTCACCGTCATTTTCCCGGCAGCACGGGTTGACATTATAAGAGGGTTATACGTCAAGCAGTAAAGAAGATAGCTAACCCTTCACCGGCCGAAACCCGGCGGCCACGGCTTCAGCTTCGGTTTTAAACCACTGCTCAGGTTTAGTATTGTCATAATTGGCCCCACCCGGCATATGGTAAATTTTTTCTCCCCTGGAGTTTATGTTCCCTTTAATCAAGCCCCGGCCGTTATCATCCACGTAAACTTGCTCGTTATTTTGTCCGTTTGCGCCACCGTCTTTTTGGCCGTTGTCCAGACCTGCTTCCCCCGGCGACACGGATGAATCAATATTACGTTTGCCAGTAGTTACATTAATCTCCTGGCCATCAGTTGCAAAGACAACCGTACCATCAAGGTCAGTTCTAAATATTTGGACCCCTTGCAGCCTGGTCAGGGTTTCTTTATGCGGGTGGCCATAATCATTACCGACACCGGCGCATATAACCGCGTATTGGGGCTGCACCGCTTGCAAAAAAGCCTCTGAAGTTGAAGAATGGCTGCCATGATGGCCAACTTTTAAAACGTCAGCCTGGGGAGACAGACTGCTCGCCAATATTTCCATTTCTGCCTGTTCCTCAGCATCGCCCATGCAAAGGAAACTGACCTCGCCCAAAGTAACCTTGACTACTGCGGAGTAATTGTTCATATCTGCGTATTCCGTGCCATGAGGGGAGAGCATTACCACTTGGAGGGAACCGTCATCCACTATTTTAAGGCCCGCTTTGGCGGTGGTAATTTTTAATTTTTTTTCCTTTATTGCCGTAAGCACATCTTCATATGTTCGGGTGGTGCTGGTTACCCGGGGCATAAATACCTCACCAATGGTAAAATGCTTGATTACCGTATCCATACCGCCGATATGATCAGCGTGGGGATGTGTGCCCACAAGATAATCAATCCTTTTAATACCGGCTTTGGCCAAGTAATCAACCACTGTATCACCGTCATTATTATCGCCGGCGTCAATAAGCATGTTCTGTTCATTGGGTAATTGCACCAAAATACTATCGGCCTGACCAACATCCAGAAAATGAACCTTTAGCCGGCCGGGTGATGCATCTCCCGGATTTTGCACCACGGCTGATTGGTGATACCCGTTTTGCCCGGACTCCTGGCCCGTGGGCCCTGGAGTTATAGACCCATCATTACATCCGGCAGCCAGTAAGAGAAATACTGTAATGAGAATAACAGGCCATAATTTACTTATTCTGATGCTATACCGCGGCATAATTCACCATCTTTCTATTCAGAAAACACCTCATTGGCCAGCTGGTCAATAGATTTTTTCCTACGCTCAGTAGCTTCTTGATCCACTTTGATCTGGATGTTGATAACGTCGCCCGGTTTAACACCCTTAGGCACCAACATTTTAGGGATATGAAATATCCTTCTTCTGTACTCGATCAAAGCATATTCCCCTTCAAAACGATCAATTACCAGCATTTAAACATCCCCCACATTAGTTTTTAGAAATATCATAACCTTAACCATGTCTGGCATTGATTTTTTCAAACATGGTTACAATGCCGCTACAGAGCATATGAATGGATTCTATGTCGAGATTCTCCTGAGCTGCCTGGTCAAAGAATATATTTACCCTGGCCTCCATTCCTTCCTCCTCCGGCCCCCAGTAGCTGATCATTATGGGCACTTTGGGCAAGGGGTACAGGATGTATGCCATATCTGAAGAAAAGATATCCTTGGCCGGCTTGCCAAAAACAGAAATTAAATCTTCAAAAAGATCCATATCACGCTCGGCCATCTGCTGTAAAGGCTTTTCACAGCGCTGCTCAAAAAGCGGCTGTCTGATATTACCGTTTTTTAATTCCCTGAATGCAACCCAGTTACCAGAAAGGTTTTCCCCCTTATACCTTATTATATAGTTGAGTAGCGGCACTGTCACCCAAGTGTTAACATGAATAGCCGAGGTAACGTTACCACTACCATCAACATGAAAGTCCTTGCCCAGGATTTTGATGGTCAGCTTGCCGTCTATATAAGAACCACCCAATCTTTGGGCTATGACAGCAAGATCCACGCTGGCCATTTCCTTTTTTAATTGTTGTAGCATTTGTTCCTGTTGCTGGATAATACCCTGGGGTCTAGTCACCTGACTATCAATATCAAGGTTGTCACTGCCTTCCATTTGAGGGCATTCGCCAATACTTTTAATGCCCTTAAATACCGCATCGGCAAAGGCCAGACAAGTTCGCATGCCGCATTGCCGGCAGTTTGATTTAGGCAGCAGCTTGTAAACATCCAGTGGACTTTTTATTTGTTGCATTTATTTTTGCCCCTTTCCTGTTGTCTAAACCGTGTTAATTATGACAATCATCGAATTGTCAGGATATTAATAATATATATATTTAGCTGTCCAAATAGCTGTTTCCTGCCCTATGAATCTAAATAATCAGAAAAACGCCCTTTACCTAAATTTACAGGCAAAGGGCGTAGTTATTGACATGAATAAGCCTTTTTCGATCTACTTATGGCCAGCCAATGCTCTCCCGTACTTTTTGCTGCACCGGGTCCAGCCGGCGCATAAATTCATCCCGGCCAATGCTGTACAATATACCGACCTGCTCATGCATATTTTGCATCAAGCCAGGCCAGGTGCCGCCAAAATTAGGCAGACGCAGGGTCTCCCCCAATAAACAAATTTCCAGTTTTTCTCCATCTGCGTGCCAATTAAGCAGTACTAACGGTTGCTCAGGTACCACCAAGCGATTAAAATTTATTAAAGCAATATTTATGCTAAAAAAAATTAGGCCAATACATATGCCCAGGCTGAACAGCATGGGTTTACTTGGTGTCCGCATAACATCACCGCTTTAATGTTTTTAATGCTTATTATTGCCAAATGCAGAAATTCATATGCTCATTCAGCATCCAAGTTGCGTTTAACCATCTCCGCCACGGGACCGGCCAACATGCGTGCCGCAAGAACCGCTTCCTCAGTGGAATTACTTACACTGCCCACTTCCAACAGCACAGCCCCGGGATGCAAAAACTGGTTATAGCGGCCTTCCAGAATACGTACCCCAAGGCATAGCCCGGGATATTGTTTATCAATCTCAGCTGACAGCTCTTTGGCAAAGCTGTAGTTTTGCCGCCAGGTGGGGAAAGGAGACCGGGCATCAGAGCCAACCACAATCAACACCGGAGCCACCTGCTGCCCGTCCACAGTGACCAGGCTGTCTTCCCGGGGCTTGCCGGCATCACGATGAATATCCAGCACCACTTGAACCGCCGGGTTATCCTCCAGCAGTTTTTGTAAAGTTTGCTGGGAAGTTGTGTAGGAACTGTTATAATTGGTATCATTAATGACATCGGAGCGGGCTACCCGCAGCCCGTATTTTTTTTCCAGCTCATCTTCCAGTGCCTCAGCTACCTTTACCACCCCGCCCCGCTTACCGGTAAGCCGCTCCATACCGTCGGTTAGGGCATAGGTTTCACCGGTATGGGTGTTATAAATAGCCACCAGGCTTTCCTCCGAAAGAGGCGGCAAGTCCAGCGCCGCTTCCTGATCGGGTAACGGTTCCGCTTCAGGAGCCATTACTAAAGCAGTCGGCTCTTCGGGTTGGGTTACCTCGGCCATAAGGGGCATTTGATAAGCTAAAATATGCAGCGGGCGCTGCGGGTCAGGACGAAACACCCGCGCCAGTGGTGCCGTCAAAGCACCCGGCCCCGCCACCTGGGGAACATCTTCTTGGCTGCCCGACCAGGCCATTACCGGCACGGCCACTCGAATAATCCCACGGGGATCGCGGTCGTTCCACGCCAGCAGCACATTTAATAACTCGTGCCCGGCCCTGGTTAAGGCAGGAGATAAAACAACCAAACAATTAATTAATATGATAAACAGAACCAGCGACACCATTATATATATACCTGGCCTTAACCTGGTGCGCAGCCTGTACCAACGATAGCGATGGTGATACGCGGGGTACATCAAACCCCTCCTTATCCTCTCGAACAAAATTTTGAACCACAACACCCTTTACATCGGCTGGCACGGAAGCAAGAGAACCGTCCCCTTGCTCCCTTTGTCTTAGACCTGTCTTATACTATGCCCGGGCGCATGGGATTATTACCATAGGCAGGCAACCCGGCAAAAGGATGCCCGGGAAGCAAAAGAACCGCCCCCCGAAAAGACTTAACCCCCGTCGATTTACAACGGGGGTTAAGGGTGCCTTATAACGGGCCAGTGGTTAACCGTACCGGTTACAATAACGGCTGGATTTAATTGCACTGTGATTGTGCCAAATCCCGGTTCGTTAGCGCAGCACTGTCGGTACCACGGCGTCAATAAGCCCGATTACAAAGGCTGAAATTAGTGCGCCTACCAAACTTACGTTAAGCAGATTGGGTATGATAAATTGCGCCAGGTAAATCACCACGGCAGCGGTAATAAAGCCCACAATGCCGCGGTTTTGCGGTGAAATTTTATCACCCAGTAAAGCTTCGGCCACATAACCCAGCACCGCAATTACAGCCGCAGCTATTAAAGCGCCGGTAAAACCACCTTGTACGACAAAACCGGGGGCCAGCCAGCTAACAACAATTAATACAAGTGCTGAAACAACAAAGCGAATAGCCAGTCCAATCCATTGTGTCATTTTGACTTCACCTCCTTTTCTTTATCCTATATTTATGATTAACCAAAAAAACCGCCTGTATACCAGGCGAAGCTTGCATTTTTTTTTAGCTCATGGTAAAATTGACGCTGTTGGGAGGTGAAAAAATGCCTAATATTAAATCTGCTGCCAAACGGGTGCTGATTATCAAAAAACGCACCGAGCGCAACCGGCGCATTAAATCTACAGTTCGCACAGCTGTCCGTCGCTTCCATGAAGCAATGACCGTTGACAACAAAGAAGACGCTCAAGTGAAATTACGTCGGGCACTTGTTACCATAGATAAGGCGGTTACCAAGGGCGTACTACATAAAAATACAGCGGCCCGTCAAAAATCCCGCCTGACCAAATTCTTTAATAAGAATATAGCCGGTTAAAAAACTACCACCCAGTTACGCAAACATGGGTGGTTAATTTATTTTCAAGCACATATTTTTAAGATAAAAGTCTCCATAGCAGGGTAAAAATCGGCCCGGCCGGTTTTTATATAATGATCCAGCTCAGCAAGATTATTTAAGGCCATCACCAGCTGCGCCACCGAAAAATTTCTACGTTGCCCATAAATTTTTGTATATACAAAAGGGTGCAATTTAAGGACGGCTATGATCTGCTCCCGTGATTGGCCCGCCCCGGCCAATCCCTGCACCTGTAATATCAATCTAAACTGTCTGGCCACCATACCGATGATCTGTTGGGGCTGCTGTTTTTGCAACAGTAAATTACGGATCCCGGACAGTGCCCGCACGCAATTCTTTTCCCCTATGGCATCAACCACTTCGAATATGCTTTCCTCCACCCGTGGGGCTACCAACTGCCGCACTGTCCCCAAACCAATGGTTTTACCCGGTCCCTTATAGCACGTCAGTTTCTGCATTTCGTGATAAAGGGTATACATATCACGCCCGCACCGGGCCAATAATTCCGTCGCGGCCTCCCGGTTAATGGCACAGCCTTCTTCCCGAGCCCGCTTGGCCAACCATTTGGTAAGATCGGCCGGCTTTAACAAGGTGAACTCGATAGCCCGTCCCGCCCGGGCCATTTCTTTATATATTTTTTTACGCCGATCCACGTTTTGGGCCGTCTCAAATACCAGGCAAGTACCCGGACAGGGGGCTGCTAAATAATCCAACACATGCTTGATTTCTCGTTCGTTTTTTCCTGAATTAGCCTGGAATATTTGCGGACTGCGTACAAGCACCAGACGTCGCCCCGGTATAAATGAGGTGGAGGCGGCGGCAGTAGCGATTTCCTGCCCCGACATTACGGAACCGTCCAGCACCTCAAAGTTTAATTGCTCCCCGCCAGGAGGCAAAACGTACTCTTTAAGACGCTCAATAGCCTGCTCCCGCAAATAGCTTTCCGGGCCGTAAAGTAAATAAACCGGGGCTATAGTGCCTTTTTTTAGTTCGGTTAGAAAATCAATGAAGTATTTCATAAAATAAAACACCGCCGAAAACAATTTAAACATGAGTCATTTGAACTTAGCAAAATCACCAAAACGTGACCGCAAATTATCTCGCTGCTATTAATCAGGTACCGCAAACGGGACAAGCCGGGTCACGGCTGATTTCAACAGTATAAAACTGCATGGACAGGGCGTCAAAGGTAAAAAGACGCCCCAGCAACGGTTCCCCAATACCCAATAGCACCTTGACAGCCTCAGCTGCTTCCACCGCGCCTATTATACCGGGCACCGCCCCCAAAACACCCAGCTTGTCGCTTGACGGAGCATCATCAGGGGGCACATCCCTAAATATGCAAGCCAGGCACGGCCCCTGACCGGGCAGTATAGTCATGGCCTGGCCGGAATAACCGAGCACCCCGCCAAAAATATAGGGCTTTTGCTCTTCTACACAGGCCCTGTTAATCAGTAAACGCGCCGCAAAATTATCAGTACCGTCTACCACCAGGTCATAACGCGAAATCAACTCTCTAAAATTTTGCTCGTCCAACCACTCCCCGTAACCGTTTACCTGCACATCCGGATTAAGAGCGGTGATTTTTTCCCGGGCCGAGTCGATTTTGGACCGCCCCAGGTCAGCTGTGGTGTGGATAATCTGCCTTTGCAGGTTGGACAAATCCACCCGGTCGCCATCAACCAGGCCAATATGCCCAATACCCGCCGCTGCCAGGTAATACCCCGCCGGAGAACCCAAACCGCCGGCACCAACGACTAAAACCCTGGACTGCAGTAACTTAAACTGACCAGCCGTACCCACCCCGTCCAGCAAAATATTTCTCTTGTATCGTGCCAGCTGTTCGCCAGTTAGTTCACTCATAAGCAACTCACCAACTCGCATAGATTTATACTTCATAAAAAATTATAATACCCATGAATTATACAATGTATTAATATCGTACAAACAAAGTCTTCATATGCAATGATTTAATCCAATACCTTATCTAAAAACCTCTCTATTATAAAATTCGCCACGGCATCAATATCCCCTACATCAAAACACGGCACATTTTCCATACCGGGGGAACGTTCCCCCACCACCGCCACCAACTGCCCGGCCCGGGCCGCCGGCCGTTCCTCACCGTACCCGGCCCGGCGCACCTCCAGCTGGGGATACGGCCCCTTTTTGTATCCTTCAGTAAAAACCAGGTCAACGCCAGACATTAGCGCAGCAATGGCACCGGGGTCGGGGTCGCCCTCCATTTCTATGACCAGGCCGACCTTGCCGGGACCGGCAATGGCGGTACAAACAGCCCCGGCCCGGGCTAATCGCCAGGTGTCTTTGCCCGGCTTGTCCAGCTCAAAGGGTCCCCGGTGGTGCTTGATTACACCCACCCGCACTCCCCGGCTCCGCAGTTCGGCCACCAGATTTTCCAGAAAAGTGGTTTTGCCCGTATTGGCCCAACCCACAATGGAGATTACCGGCAAAGTGCTGTTATTCACCAATGACCCTCACCTCATCGCCCACCCTTACAGTACCTCCGTTTAGCACTTTGATAAATATGCCCTCTTTGGGCATGACACAGTCCCCGGCTTGCTGGTATATGGCACAGCGGGTATGACATTCCTTGCCGATCTGGGTAACTTCACCCAGCGCTTCGCCACCAATGACTATTTTTGTGCCAATGGGTAGGGCAACCAGATCCAGGCCCACTGTGGTAATATTCTCAGCAAAATCGCCGGGATTGACATCCAGCCCGACATCACGCATTTTTTGCACGCTTTCCAGTGCTAATAAGCTAACCTGGCGGTGCCACGGACCGGCATGGGCGTCCCCTTCAATCCCGTGCTCAGCCACCAGCCGGCCGGTGCCGACGTTCTTTTTGCGCATGCCCTTTTTGGGGCTGGTGCAAACCGCTACTACGTATCCCATATCTGTTCACCTTCCCTCTCAAATGTGCCGCTTTTACCACCGGTTTTATGTACCAGTCTGACTTGCCCCAGCACCATTTCCCGGTCCACGGCTTTGCACATATCATAAATGGTCAATCCGGCCACGGTAACCGCCGTAAGCGCCTCCATCTCCACTCCGGTTTTGCCTGTTGTACGAACCCGTGCCTGGATCTGCACCCGGCCGGGCCGCTGCAGGCGAAAATCCACATTAACTCCGGTCAAGGTAATGGGATGGGCCATAGGAATAAGCCGTCCGGTTTCTTTGGCCGCCATAATGCCGGCCACCCTGGCCACGCCCAGCACATCACCCTTGGCTACTCCGCCCCGGTCAATCAGTTCCAGCGTACCGGGCTGCATAAGTACCTCGCCCCGGGCCACCGCCACCCGCACGGTATCATCCTTGCCGCTGATATCTACCATCCGGGCCGCGCCGCCGGCATCGAAATGATTCAAACCCTGATATCCATGATCACTCATTAATACAATCAACCTCCGATTTGGGACATGATGCGATCGTCCTTCTGCCAGCCTACCGCCATGTTATGGCCGTCGGGCTTGGCCAAAATAGCCTTTTGGAAAATGCGGGCCAGTTCATCGGGCCCGGCATCGGCCCGCAGTGCCTGCTTAAGGTCGGTTTCCCGGCCGCTGAACAAACAGGGCCGCAGCTGACCG
Source organism: Desulfoscipio gibsoniae DSM 7213 (assembly GCF_000233715.2). Taxonomy (GTDB): domain Bacteria; phylum Bacillota; class Desulfotomaculia; order Desulfotomaculales; family Desulfallaceae; genus Sporotomaculum; species Sporotomaculum gibsoniae. The sequence continues at coordinate 1,339,179 of NC_021184.1, read as the reverse complement.
GTGGCCGTCAGGCGCAGCCGGTTGCAAGTGGCACAAAAATGATTGCTCACCGCCGAAATAAAGCCAATGGTACCCGGGGCGCCGGGCAAACGACTGTAACGGGCCGGTCCGCTACCGGCAATCACCTTCTCGTCTTCCAGATTGCCCAACGCCCCACCGATTAATTCCTTGACTTCCTGGGTGGAAATAAATCTTTCCCGGGACCAGTCATCCGAGGTTCCAATGGGCATTAATTCAATAAACCGGACGTGCAGCGGCAATTCCATGCTAAGCCTGGCCAGTTCCAGCAGCTCATCATCATTAAAACCCCGGATGGCTACCGTGTTTATTTTAACCGGCTCAAGTCCGTTTTCCAGAGCAGCATCAATACCACGGCGCACCAAATTCAGGTTCCCGCCCCGGGTGATACGGTGAAAACGTGCAGGTTGTAAAGTATCCAGGCTTATATTGACCCGTTTCAACCCGGCCACCTTTAAATCCTTCGCCATATCCCCCAGCAAAATTCCATTGGTCGTTAATGCAATATCGTCTATTTCAGGGATATCACTCAGCTTTTTTATTAGTTCCAAAATACCGCGGCGCAACAGCGGCTCCCCTCCGGTAAGGCGCACTTTTCTAATACCAACCCTCACTCCCGCCTTAACAACGTCGACGATTTCTTCCAAAGTTAATATTTCACTGTGCGGTAAGCATTGAACCCCCTCAGCAGGCATACAGTAAACGCAGCGCAGGTTGCACCGGTCGGTCACCGAAATGCGCAAGTAATTGATCTGCCGCTGGAATCTATCCTGCATTTTTACACCTTCTTTCTAATAACGGCCCCTTTGCTGCAGCATGGTTAAAGTAAATGTAACCACATAGGCCAGTAACAAAAGTATAACACTTAGTGCAATGCCAATATCAAAATTACCCTTATTAACTTCCATTACGGTGGCAGTGGTCAATGTACGGGTTTGCCCCAGAATATTGCCACCCACCATCATGGCCGCGCCCACCTCGGAGACCACCCCGCCAAAACCGGCAATCACCGCCGCCATTAAGCCCAGGCGGGCTTCCTTGATCAGCAGCCAGTAAAGCTGCCAGCGAGAAGCCCCCAGGGCCAATATTTGCAGCCTGATTTTGGGGTTTAGCTGCCCAATAGCCGCCATGCTAAAGCCCGTTACAATTGGCGAAGCAATAACTGCCTGGGCAATTATAATGGCTGTAGGAGTGTAGATAAGGTCCAAGAACCCCAGGGGGCCCGAACGCCAGAGCAGCAGGCTGACCCACAGACCCACCACCACCGGGGGCAGTCCCATGCCCATATTTACCAGACTCACTGCCACGCTGCGTCCGGGAAAAACCTTAAAAGCTAATAAAAGCCCCAGCGGCACCCCAATTAACAAGCTGATTAATGTGGCCGTGCCGGAAACCCGTAATGTAAACCAAGTAATCTGCAGCACTGCCGGGTCACCGGATAGCAGCATTTGCACAGCCCTTGCCAATCCTTCCCAAACCATTTCCACACTGAAGTACCGTTCCTTTCAGCAAGATTGTCCTGAAAAAAATCTATTGCACCGTTTACTGCATATGAAAACAATAACACAAACCAATGACCTGCCTGCGCAGGGAAAATGCAGGCAGATATACGGGCGGGGAAAACTCCCGTTATAAGGTAGATACATTATAAGAATTCAAACAAATTCCAATATGCTTGAATTAACATAACGCATATAAAAAAATTAAACTTTAAAGAAACGTTTAAAGATTTTGTTAATCTCCCGGTCCACCTCTTCTTTAAAATGATAATAACTTTGCAGCAAACGAACTGCTTCCGGGGTCAGCTTGGCGCCACCGCCTGTTTCGCCACCTACCCTGGTGATAACCAGGGGAATGCTACACTTGCGTTCCGCATTTTTAATTTTACCCCAGGCCGTGCGATAGGACATGCCCATAGCGGAGGCGGCCCCGGCAATACTCCCGGTTTGCCTTATATATTCAAGTATTTGAAAAAAACCTTCCCCTAAAATGGCATCGTCTTTTTCCAACCATGTTTTGTACCCCAAAACTAAAGAGCTATTTTTACTACTGTTATCCTGCCCGGCAGACAAATCAACCACCTCCCACCGGCGGAAATAAAGACACCCTTTCCCCGTCTCTGACGGTATAATCCAGTGTTTGATGCCTGCCGTCCACCAAAACGGTGAACACCTGTTCTTCAGGTATGTGCATTTTGTTTAATAATATCCGAACTGTCGCCCCATCCGGCAAGTTCACCGGCATAGGCTCACCAAAGCGCTTGTTGGGTAAGAACTTTTCCAAACCACTGAACACCCGTACTTCCACTTGCAAAAAAAACACCTCGCCTTAAAAACCTGCGTTTGCCGGGGAATTACAATGGACACAGCGCACTGCACCAGCCTGGTGAAGTTACTGCGCTTCTTAACAAAACAAGCAGTGTCCGTGCAGGAAAGCTATCCCCCACAAACCCTGCTTGTTTACATTATACTAAAAGAAACATACCTCGTCTACTAAAAGTAACATACCTCTTCTAGAGTTTACCAAGCTGCATTTTAGAATAAATTTTACATCATTAACTCAACTTTCGCACCTTAAAAATAAGCTCAAGCTCTTAATATGCAAGCGTTTTGGAATTATTAATATCAAGCAACTGCTCTTTTCTGAAGCGAACTTTTCAGAAAGGCAGGTAATTGCTCGAAAAACGTATCCAAAAAATGTTGAATTTGTTCTTCAGAAAGAAGAAATTCCTTGCTAAATGATGAGGCGAAAAGATCTATGATTAAAAGAACAGCTTCGGTAAAGCGAATATCCTCAATTTCATCGCAACACAGATAAAAGAGCTCGCCAAGGGTCTTGGGGTCTTTCTCCTCTCTGGCACTTAAAGCCAGCATGATATATCGCACAAAGACAATGGTGGTATGAGCAGTAAGCGCATCATAACTACGGCACTGGAATTCCTTTGCCAAATGCAAATGGGACTTTGTGACTTTGAAGAAACACTCGATTTCCCAGCGTTTGCCATAAATACGGATAACTTCTTCATCAGATAGCTCAAGGTTTGTTGTTAAGATTGCCAACCATTTTTTTGAGCGGTTACGGTCTCGAACGAAGATGATTTTTACCAGAACGTCATTTCCGTTTTGGGCCTTACCAAGCCCGACAACGACGGATGATAGAATCTTGGCCCGCCCGCGTTTTTTGCGAAGAACTTTGTAAAGTTGACCCAATGTATATTCGCTTCCATTATAGGTGTAATAAACGCGGTGCATATTCTTGAGCATACAAACAACATGCAAAATGGTATTCTGTCAGCACCCGCTTGATTACGACTGGAAAGGCAAACCAGCTATCAAAAAGCAGGGTACTCGCACAAAGTTGAAAAGGGTTCACTTGGTCGAGAAGCGAGAACATAGTTTCTGTGGATTTTTGAATAGCTTCTTTGCGACGGCGGTATCCAACTGTCCGTTTGTCAATCCTTTGATTTAGCCCCTGGTAACGATTTTTCTCTTTATCAGAGCTAAGCAGAGAGAACGCAAGGGGCAGAAAGGTTCCACCATCAGACCAACCCAAGGTCAGCATCCGAAACCCTTTCAGATACCGATTTGTTGAATGATCGTGAACCCGGGACAATAATTCAACCGATTTACTACGGTTTCTGGAATAAGTAGAGTCGTCTAAAATCAATACACGAGCCCGGCCCTCTGATGTCAGGGGTAAAAGTCTTGTTTTGATGAGAAATGAGCTGATTGTAACAAGAAATTTCCGCCAATTGAATGTAGGCCTGTTTAGAAAACGATATATCGCATCTTTGGAAGGAGCGTTATCTATACGACCTGACTCCAATGTTCGATAAAGATTTTTCCCTTGAAATACAAGGGAAAAGATAAATTGGAAAAGGAACAATGGCGATAGACCGGATTCTTTTCGGATATTCGCCTGGTGCAAAAAGGTTCCTATTTTTGCCTGCTTTATAAACCGATCAGAATAAGATTTAGCCTGTTCATTGTTATCATTTTTTGGTAAAATTATAGCCACAGAAAACATCCTTTCTTGGTGTGTTGTTGTGGTGACTACATTTTACCAAAAAAGGCGTGTTTTCTGTTTGTTTTGCTTAAAAAGTTGGCCTAAATTCTTATTTTGTAAGGGGTTAGACTGATTTTTGAACTGCGAAAGTTGAGTCATTAATTTCTATATTAGGTGTTAGATTTTTGCGCACCGCCAGAAGCTCTATCTTTACCCAGCCAGCCCAGCACCAGTGCCAGAATAATGCCAACAGCCAGGGTAGCCAGCATAGCCATAGTGGTATGCAATATATACCAGGCGATTAAATACAGCATGGCAATGACTATAGACAACAGCATCAGGGGAAAGGCCACCTTAAAAAACGTCATAAAACTTATTGGTGCTCCCCTTTTTTCCGCCATGCCTATGACCACCACATTAGCCGATGCGCCGATAATGGTTCCATTACCCCCTAGGCAGGCACCTAAGGACAGGGACCACCATAAGAAATTCAAATCGCCGATGCCACCCAGGCGGCCCATATCATGAATCAGCGGAATCATAGTGGCCACAAAGGGAATATTATCGACAAAAGCTGAAGCAATGGCCGACAGCCAAAGAATTAAAAGACCAGCGGGCAACAGTTCTCCACCTGTAATATCCAGGGCCAAGCTGGCAATGGCTTCTATGACACCCACTTCTTCCAATGCGCCCACTACCACAAAAAGTCCAATAAAGAAGAAAATCACGGGCCATTCCACGGCGTGGAAGGCATGCTCGGGATCCATGCGTGTCACAAGAAGCAGCAGTGCGGCCCCGGTCAGGGCAATTACCGAGCTTTCCAAATGAACAAACTGGTGCAATACAAAACCAATAATAGTTACACCCAGCACCGTTAAGCATTTTTTAAGCAACACAGGGTCTTTGATTTCAGCATTTTCGTCCATGGCCATAATGTTTTGCATTAGCTCGGGACATGTAACCATCTGCTTTTTATATATCAATTTTAAAATAAATATGGTTATAGTATAGATCACTACCACCACAGGGGTTAAATTAATAACAAAGTCCATAAAACCAAGATGAGTAGCGCTGCCGATCATTATATTGGGGGGGTCACCGATTAAAGTAGCGGTGCCGCCAATATTCGAAGCAATAATTTCAACAATTAAAAATGGAATAACATTGACCTGCAGCTGCCGGGCTATGGCAAAGGTCACCGGCACAATGAGCAGCACGGTAGTCACGTTGTCCAATAAAGCTGACAACACTGCGGTAATTAGACCCAGTGAGGCCAGAATCCGTATCGGCTCACCTTTGGCACTCTTGGCAGCCTTGATGGCAAGGTATTCAAATACCCCAGTTTGCCTGGTGATGCCAACAATAATCATCATACCCACTAACAGGCCAATGGTATTGAAATCCACATAATGGACGGCCTGCTCTTCATTTACAATTCCCGCCAGAATAACTAGCGCCGCACCGCAAAATGCAGCCACAGTCCGGTGAATCTTTTCGGAAACGATAAAGGCATAGGTAATCAAAAAAACCGCCGTGGCAAATATAACTTGGTTATCTGCGTGCATAATCATCTCCCTTTATTTAATATTTTAGTGCTAGTAGTGATTAATCAACATCATTAAAAAAATACAACGCACTTGCTAAACATATATACGTTATTGCACACTACCTCAAGTCTTGGCTTTAGACACCTCCTATTCTCCATAAAAAAGGTAAAAAATAAGAGAGGGGTAGCCAAATAAAACTGACCACCCCCCCCAGCAGTCGATACCGTTATAGCCTGGCAATCATAGGTTTTTCAAACCATTAGACCCATAGCTTTAGCGTCCCTGGCTTTCACCAGGTTTGCCTAACCCGTGGAGAGAAATTTTATACAGTTAATCTATTGACAGTCTACTTAAATTAATTATATAGCATGTTAAATAACCAGGCAAACCGATAATCAAGCATTTAAAGAAAATAGCTCCTTCGATCTACTAATAGCTTGATCTTACAAAATGCTATGATCTTGTGATTTATTTTTCATGATAATCACTGTTTAATACGTCGGAAGTGTGGTGACAATTTTTATTTTCAAGGTGTTTGTTGCATCCGGCATTTGGTTCCACAGCGCCACCGACAATCAGTCTTAATAAATTGGGCCGGTCATACTCCCGCTTACCTGCACCGTAACCAACCCGTTCAATAGTCATCGTGGGCATCCCTACCCGTCCCGCGGATAGCGTGGCCATCAAGGCAGACCCGGTGGGAGTCACTGTTTCCATGGATAAACCGGCATCGTATATAGGTATACCGCCGCCTGTTAAAATCTCAAGTGTTGCCGGGGCAGGTGATGGTATAATGCCGTGCCGGCAATGAATAAAGCCCGAACCCAGCGGCAGTGGTGATACATATACAGTTTGGACACCCAGCAGGTGCAAGCCCAATACTGTGCCAACTACATCCACGATAGCATCAACAGCTCCCACCTCGTGAAAGTGAATTTTATCCGGTGTAGTGCCGTGCACCCTGGCTTCAGCCCCGGCTAATGTTTTAAATACCTGCTTGCTTTGATACTTTACAGCTTCCGGCAGGTCACTGGTATCTATAATTCTTTCTATATCAGACAGATGTCTGACAAGCTGCTTTTCAGCTGAAACATCCACCAGTATATTTTCGGCGGCAATACCGGCCCGGCAAACCTGCTCCCGGCGCAGCACATATCCTTCAACGGCCAGCCCGGCCAACCCCTGGCGCAGCTGGTCCAAATCCACCCCGGCCCCCACCAGGGCGCCCAGGCACATATCACCGCTAACGCCGGAAAAACAATCAAAGTATGCCGTTTGCATGATTATTACATTACCCCCTACACGGAATTCTTATCTATACTTTTAATGCCCGTGATTCATCGCCGCCAGCAGTTCCCGTAAATTTTGAGTGATCTTCTAAAGCTGCCCGCAGCACTACTAAAAAACCGGGCACATGCCCGGCTTGACAACCTTGTAACCGCATTATACTATTTATAAACAAGGAATACCAGTCATACATCACGGGTCCTTCGTCACCCGGGTTTTTTCTTGTATCCTTGAAGTTGCCGCTCAACTTCAAGGATTTTTAATTACTCCTTCCGGTATGGGCAAAGGGGATTAAATACCGGGACGATTTGTATTCCATCATCTTTTTGATGATACTTTTGTCAATTTAAATTAAAAAGTAATCACATTAGGACGGTGCCCATATGCAATTTATAGACCTGACTCATACCATTACTCCGGATATGCCCGTATACCCGGGCACTGAACCACCTCATATTACCGAAGCATGCAGCATAGCCAAAGACGGTTTCAGGGAAAAGGCGCTGGCCATTTACTCCCACACCGGCACCCACATTGACGCCCCGGCCCACATATTAGAAGGCGGCTGCACTCTGGACGATCTACCAGCGTCCCATTTCCACGGCAGGGCCACGGTAATGGATGTGTCCCGCACCCCGGGAGTGGATATAACCAAAGATTATATTAGCTTTTCTTTAAAGACAGGTATTGATTTTGTTATTTTTTATACCGGGTGGTATCATAAGTGGAGTACCCCCGCATTTTTTGATAATTTCCCGGTGCCATCAACCGAAACAGCCCATTACCTGGCAGGGATGGGCATTAAGGGAGTGGGCACCGACACCATTTCTATAGACCGGGCCGGTGCTACTGAATTCACCATACATAAAATTTTGCTGCAGAAAAACATTATCATTATTGAAAACTTAACCAACCTGGCCGGTTTGTCCGGCCGTATATTTACCCTGTGCTGCTGGCCACTTAAGATTGGGAACGCGGACGGTGCTCCCGTACGGGCAGTTGCAATTTGTGATTAATAGTCAAATTCTTTGGCACAACAGGACTTGCTATAAGTACCACTGCAAAAAAATTTTAGAGTAGCGCTTTATAATAAGAAACTTATGGGAGAGATGCTGATGAAATACTTGGAAAACGATGAAAACCGGGGCAAGCGAATTATTATCACCGTCATCGGACCAGACCGGGTGGGCATCATTGCCGGGGTCACCGGCATACTGGCCGCCAACAACTTTAACATATTGGATATCAGTCAGACTATCATGCAGGAATTTTTAGTAATGGTGCTAATTGTCGATAGTGAAAATAGCAGCATTGACCTGTCCATGTTGAAGGACCGCCTGGCGGCCAAAGGGGCTGAACTGGGCGTACGCATAGACACCCAGCATGAGGACGCTTTTAAATTTATGCACAGGCTATAACAAAGGGGGTCTCGAGTTGCTCACCATACAGGAAATTATGGAAACCGTTACTATGGTTCAGGAGGAACACCTGGACATTCGCACTATCACCCTGGGTATCAGCCTGCGCGATTGTGCTGATGCCGACCCCCGGGCCGCCTGCCAAAAAATTTACGACAAAATCACCCGGCTGGCCGGCAACTTAGTACCGGTGGGTGAGGAAATCGCACGGGAATACGGCATACCTATAGTAAATAAACGCATATCGGTCACCCCCATATCACTGGTGGCCGAAAGCAGCCGTACTGATGACTACTTAATTTTTGCCGAAACCCTGGACCGGGCGGCAGCCGAGGTGGGAGTGAACTTTATTGGCGGTTTTTCAGCGCTGGTGCACAAGGGTATCACCGGCGGCGATAAAAAACTGCTGGGCTCCATCCCCGCCGCTCTAGACAGCACTAAGCGGGTGTGTTCATCAGTAAACGTGGCAACCACCAAGGCAGGCATTAATATGGACGCAGTGGCACTGATGGGTCGGGTAATCAAGGATGTGGCCTACCGCACAGCCGACCGGGACGGGCTGGGATGCGCCAAACTGGTGGTTTTCGCCAACGTTCCCGAGGATAACCCCTTTATGGCTGGTGCCTTTCACGGCGTGGGAGAATCAGAGTCGGTAATTAACGTGGGAGTAAGCGGCCCCGGTGTAGTGAAGCGGGCTGTGGAACGGGTTAAGGGCAGCGATTTTGGTACTCTGGCCGAAACCGTAAAAAAATCAGCATTTAAAATAACTCGCATGGGTGAGCTGGTGGGACGCTCCGCCGCCATGCGCCTGGGCGTACCCTTTGGGATTGTAGACATCTCCCTTGCCCCCACCCCGGCCATCGGCGACAGTGTGGCCGAAATTCTGGAAGCAATGGGACTGGAGCGCTGTGGCACCCACGGTACCACGGCAGCGCTGGCCCTTTTAAATGATGCCGTCAAAAAGGGCGGGGCCATGGCCTCGTCGTATGTGGGCGGGCTATCGGGTGCTTTTATACCGGTGAGTGAAGACGCTGGCATGATCCGGGCAGTGGAGGAAGGGGCGCTGCACCTGGACAAACTGGAGGCCATGACCTGCGTGTGCTCGGTGGGTTTGGACATGATCGCAGTGCCTGGCGATACACCTGCTGAAACGATCTCGGCTATTATCGCTGATGAAATGGCCATCGGCATGATTAACCAGAAAACCACCGCCGTGCGCATTATTCCCGCGCCCGGCAAACAGGTAGGCGATTACGTAGAATTCGGCGGCCTTTTGGGCCGAGCGCCGGTAATGCCGGTGCATCGCTTTTCCGCCGTTGATTTTGTGGTACGGGGCGGTCGTATACCTGCCCCCATCCATAGCTTAAGTAATTAGCCTGGTGTTTTGCATAAGACAGATGATCTACTCACCTGCCCGTTTGCACCGTTACATCCCGCCCGTTAGTGGCAAACAGCACTGCCCCGTCCCGGTCGTTGCGCAAAACATTGGCTCCGGTGTTAGTCAATGTCTCCAGCGTATCCCGGGACGGGTGACCAAAACGGTTGTTTTTACCAACCTGGATAACGGCATAATCCGGTGATACCGCATCAAAAAATTCCGGTACAAAAAAACGACTGCCGTGGTGCGGTACTTTTAAAATATCGGCCTGGAGTACCGCTCCGCTGCCCAGCAATGCCCGTTGGGCATTTTCCTCTATATCTCCGGTCAATAAAAACGATACCTGCCCATAATCCAGGCGCAGCACCAGGGAAGCATTGTTCAAATCCTCCTCCGCACCCGCCGGTAGTTCTCTGGCGGGGGCCAGTATCGTTACCTCCACGGATTCGTCAATGTGCAAAATATGTCCCGCCCCGACCCGGTAAACAGGTATCCCAAGGGGAGCCATAAGGTCCAACAACTCCTCATAACCCGGGGCACAGGACAGCACCAGTGCACCAACGTGCAGTTTTTCCGCTACAGGTGGTACCCCACCGGCGTGATCACCGTGGGCGTGGGTGACCACCAGCACATCAAGCTTGTCCATGCCCAACCGGTGCAGGTAAGGAACCACCACTGAATCCCCCACACCCCGCCCCTCATCAAGGCTCCCCAATCGCCCGCCCGCATCTACCAGCATAGTACGCCCGCCGGGAAACCGCACCAGTATGCTGTCACCCTGGCCCACATCAATGAAATGCACCTGCAACTGCCCGTCGGTACCGCTCCAGGGCCAGAGAATAGCCAACACCAGCAATAAAGCTATCCCTGCCGGGACCAATCTATTACACCGGCCATACATACGGAGTAAGGGCAAGAGCAAGGGAGAAGACGAAGCCAAAGGCAGGGCTAGCCGCCCTTCAATCAATTGCACCAGCCCAACCAGCCCGGCATACCAGAGTAACACCGCATACCAGGGAGGGGTGGCCACATACGATGACCCGCCGGGCAAAAGACTGATCATGTGCGCCAGTCCAGTAAATAAATCTATTAATAGACCTGTGCCCGCGTTAATAAACATGGCAGCAGGCAAAAAAACAATGCCTGCAATTAAACCCAGAAAACCGAGCAGCATAACCAGCCCCACCATGGGCATCAGCAGTAAATTGGCCAGCGGAGCCACCGGGGTCACCAGGTTGAAATAATAAACCAGCAATGGGAGTGTGGCCAGCTGAGCAGCAATGGTCACTCCGAGCGGCAGGCCCAGCCAGCGGGGCCATCCCCATCGCCCCATCAACAGCTTACCAATCAACGGTGTCAGATACAAAATACCCCAGGTAGCGGCAAAGGACAATTGAAAACCAATGTCATACAGAGCAGACGGCTCAAAATATAAAATAACCAGTGCCGCCAGGGCCAGGGCGCTGGGCCAGTCCTTTTCCCGGCCCAACCGCACCGCCATAAGCACCAGTATAGCCATTATGCTGGCCCGTACCACCGCCGGGCCCATGCCGGTCATCACTGCATAAAACAGCAGCACCACCATCGCCAGGCCAGGCACGGACCGGCGCGGCAGCCCCAGTGCTCCAGCCAGCAGCAATACCCCAGCCAGCACATAGCCCACGTGCAGGCCGCTGACGCAAAGTACATGGGCAACCCCGGTTTGAGCAAAAGCATCATTAACTGACTGATCTATACCGCCTTTATTGCCAAACAGCATCCCGGACAGCACCGCCGCCTGCCTTTCATCCATGGTCTGTGACGCCACCTGCAGCAGCCTGGCCTTACCCTGTAAGGCCAGGCGTACCACGGCATTGCCCCCGACCCCAAGAAGCTGGACATGATCCGGTTTGTCTACCTTCATTAGACAATAAATCCCCCGCCGCGCCAGGTAATCCCTGTAATTAAAAGCCCCGAAGTTACCGGGTTCCTCGGGCTGATACAGAAAACCCTTTATCCGCAAGTAATCACCATAACCATAACCATTACTGCTCCCAAATACCCTGACCAGCGCCAATCCCCTGGCGGATATCCGTTTATCGCCGATGCAAATTGCATCAGTCGCCAAAACATAGCCCGTATAGTCTTTGCGCACATCAGGCTCACGGGCTACCATACCATCGAGTGTCACAAAGTGCCCGGCAAAACGCTCCAGCCCATTGGGGTGCCGCATACCGTCTACACCGGAAGTATACCAACCAAGCAAGATAAAAAGTAAAACAAAAACCCAGCGGTTATCCCACCAGGTCCAAAAGCAGCCGGCCAAAGCAACAAAAATACAAGCCAGCGCAACCAGTAAAAGCACCCCGGGCACGAATCCCCATATGTCGTTTAGTATAATACCAGTTATAAAACTTATCGCCAATGCCAGCAAAGGCCGGTTCATAGCAGCTTTCCTTTCAGATCCACCCCGCTTCGAGTCGAGGGTGATCATAGCCGTAAGCGAGACGTTGACTTTCTGTCCTATATTCCAGCGTAAGCATCAGTAATATTCAGTTGACTAAAATAATAGCATCAATTACAGCAAAAACAAGCCTGCCTGGAACCAATAATATTAAAAATTACGAACTATACCCAATTAAACAACCCGGCTATGCTATTTACGCATAACCGGGAGGTTAAAATTTCCGTATGAGCAGGGCAAAAAAAGGAGGAACAACATCGTTGTTCCTGCCAGGAAAAATATTTGTTCTGGATAAAAGATTTACTCAGCGTCCTTGAACCGGACCATCGGGCATTTTTTGCAAACATGCAAACCGGGCCACTCCTGGCCGGGGGAGCCTACCATCGAAGGACCGCCGTATTTGGCAGTGCGACGAATCAGCTGCTGAGCCAAAATACCAATATCCTTACCAGGAATAAATACGTTTAATTCGCCCTTTTCGGTTTTGCCGGATGTGTAGCTGCCGGCGCACATGGTGTTCATATTAGGTTTTTGCTCGTTGTAGCAATATACCATGCCGCCGCATACCGCAGAGTTAACTGTGTGGTTAAACTGCAAAGTAGGAACCTTTTTCCCCCCTATGTAGTCGTTCATGATATGATAGGCCTGCAGTACATTGGTAACCATGAAAACTACGTCCGGATCCACAGGGGTTTTGGCCAGGGGAGCGGTCATGAAACCTTTTAGTTTACCTAGGGGCAGCATTGGTTTAGCCAGCAGGCAGTCTTTGGCGTGATCCCAGTCCGCAGTGTATTTTACATGTCCGTCAACTTCATCATCGCTGGGGGCGCGTAATCCCAAGCAAGTTTTAGCGTTGCCGCACATTAAATTATCTTCGTTGGCTTTTACAATAAAATTATTCATCCGGGAAGCCAGGGCAATTTGACAAACGGTCATTTTAGGTCCGGGCAGTTTCTCTGCCTGGAAATTGTTATACTCTGCCTCGTCCCAGAAAAATTTTACAGCCACTGGATGGTAGTCAAGTTTATATAAATATTCCAGTGCATCCGCCATATCTGCATAGGTCAACCGGTCTTTTTTAGCAAGCTCCTCAACGTTTAAAAGCATCCTTACCAACCCCTCCTGTTTTATTAGTCCTGATTATTTTTAAGATAACTTATCGTTATAATAACGATAACAGATATACGACACTTTTCATGTCAGGGTAACGACACGCAATCTGTCTTTATAGCGACAAAAACCATGTCAGCGATTTGACATATTCATTGTCATGTAGATGACAGAGTTTTTATGCGCCTGTACGTCAATAAAAAAAACCTTTCCCACCCGCAATAGCGAGTGAGTCAGGGTAGTATAAAACAATACAGTTTAATTGACACAAATTAATCCTTTAAGCTGTTCAAAGCGTTTTTCACCAATGCCGGAGACGTTTTGAATATCTTCAATAGTCATAAAGGGGCCATTCTGGGTGCGATAATCAATAATCCTCTGGGCCAGGGAAGGGCCTATGCCCGGTAAATCCTCCAGTTGAGCCATTGAAGCAGTATTAATGTTAATTACACCGGCATTAACACTAACACCAAAACCAGACACGGGGGCTCCTTCAGCGGTCATTCCCCCCGTTACCGAGCCGGGAAGCTGCTGCCCACCTATCTGTTCCAGGCTGTAAACGGTGATTTGCTTACCATCCTCCAGCACAGCCGCTAAGTTCATATAATCGAGGGCCGATTTTTCTGTAGGACCGGCCATATTAACCGCATCCACCACCCGAGATCCGGCAGGCAGGCGATATACACCGGGCTTTTGCACCGCACCGGCCACATGGACAATAATTTGCGTGTCCCGTACATCATTTTGCTCTTCTGTAAGGTTGTTTAACGGGATAGACCCAGTTCCATTTAAATTACTGTTTTCAGCCATGCCGGTCACCAGGGAGTCTGAAACCAGCGGACCGCCGGCTTGCATACGAGCGTACTTATGCCCTGCACCAAACAGTATCACTGCCGCCAAAATTAATAACACCAGCTGATGCCTTTTCTCCAGCTGAAACATGTAAAACCACCGTCCAAATATAAATATTAGCGGGAAATTTCTACCTGGATCAGTGAAAACCCTCCTATTTAGTTAAATTTTTGCTAAATTTAAAATCCGTCTGTTCAGTTACCTAAAAAATTAAATCCACTAGCCAGCGTAAAGTATACACTTAAACAATCATCAACACATTGGTGGCATATTTGCACTGGTCCTTGGCTATTACAGGAATAACCGGACAGGTAGCGAAAATAATATAAAACTGTAAACGAAAGGAAGGAATCTGCGTGAATCTATTAAGATGCTTGTTATTCGTTCCCGGCACTGATCGTAATAAAATACATAAAGCATTTGGCCTAAACGCCGATGCAGTCATCATGGACCTGGAGGACGCCGTGGCAATGAGTAAAAAGAACACCGCCCGGCAGGTGGTTGGCGAGGTTGTCCAATCCCCTGCTTTGCCGGTCACTTACGTACGCGTTAATGCTGTAACATCACCCTATATTCTGGCCGACCTGCAGGCTGTGGTACAGCCTGGATTGGCGGGGATTATGCTAGCTAAGGCGGAAACAGCTGAAGAAGTACGCCAGGCGAACTGGCTGATCGGGCTTCTGGAAGAGGAGCGGGACATACCCCGGGGCACACTGGAACTAATACCCTTTATAGAAAGCGCCCGAGGCATCGAAAACGCAAATAAAGTGGCTGCTGCCTGCAACAGAGTTAAAAGAGTGGCCTTTGGCGGTAACGATTACACGGCGGATACCTGGACCACCTACTCCGAAGAGGGTACCGAGCTTTTTTACGCCCGGGCCAAGCTTATCGCTGCCTCCCGGGTAGCTGATATTGAACCGCCGCTGGATACTGTGTGCCCTTTTATAAAAAACATTGACGCTCTAAGGGAAGACGCTCGCCGCGCCAGAAAAATGGGTTTTCAAGGTAAACTTGTTATTCACCCGGCTCAAATCGGCCCGGTAAAGGAAATATTCAGTCCTACCCCGGAAGAAGTGGCAGCAGCAAAAAAAATCGTGGCCGCCTTTGATGCTGCAGAGGCCAATGGCACTGGAGTCATCCAACTAGACGGCAAAATGGTGGAGTATCCCATCGCCAACCGCGCCCGGCAAATATTAGCCGCCGCGCAAGAAATTAAATAAGGAAGCACGGGGACGGTTCTTCTGCTTCCAAAGTTGGAAACAGAAGAACCGTCCCCGTGCTTCCTTCCCCTGTCTCCCGTGCTTCCCCCGCGCTTGCGAAAAACTATTTAATCAAGATCAACAATATATCATCACCTTGATTTGTTATTTCAACCCGCCATCCTTTATTCTCAGCCAGGCGGGATACATTTTCCCTTGATGCGGCGTTACTGACCAGCACTTTTACAGTGCCGCCGTTCATGTTATCTAAAGCTTGTTTAGTCAGTAATACGGGTTCCGGACATAGTAATCCCCTGGCGTCAACTTCCCTTGCCAACACTCACACCTCCTGTTACCACCGCCGGGCGGTTAATCATTCCTATGGCAAACACAACCAACATGCCCAATACCACGGCAACCTGACCAGGTAGCGGCACTCCATCCGCACTTGCGGCAAGGCCGAAATTATGGGACACAGCTGCCCCGACCATCAATCCCATAATGGTGACGGCACAGTCAGTGTTCCCTTCAGCAGCGGCCACCAACTGCCGCAGAGGGCAACCGCCCAAAAGCACCGCCGCCCAACCTGCCAACGCCATCCCTAAAAAGTTCCACAAACCATCAGTGTGTGCCACCGGCTGCCCTACAAACCCAATGTGAAATGCTCCTACAGCCAGGTTTCCCAACAGAGCCACTATAAATATGGTTAAAAAACCATACAACAAGTAGCCATCACGCATAATTATGAAATCCCTAATACCGCCTACCATGCACAGACGAGAACGCTGGGCTAGGACTCCCACCGCCAGACCTGCTGCCAGCGCCAGCCAAACAGGGGCATGCATAGAACCAGGCCCTTGCTCACTAAAAAACAAAAAGGCGGGTTTGGCCAGCAAAAGGCTAAATAATACAGCCATAAATGCCGTAAACAAGTAACCATTGCTTTTCTGCTGGGGGACAGCCCGGCCGAGACTA
This sequence comes from Desulfoscipio gibsoniae DSM 7213, assembly GCF_000233715.2. Classification (GTDB taxonomy): domain Bacteria; phylum Bacillota; class Desulfotomaculia; order Desulfotomaculales; family Desulfallaceae; genus Sporotomaculum; species Sporotomaculum gibsoniae. The sequence goes on along the minus strand of NC_021184.1, from coordinate 1,322,947 downwards.
AAACCCGATTTAAGAAACCAGACCCCGACAGCCACACCGGCCACGAGGCCTATCAGCCCCACCCCGGCGTTTAAATCCCCCCCGGCCAAGCGCAATACAGCCCGCACGGGACAGCCCAAAAACACCAGCATACCCATCATGGCAAAAAAACCTAAAGTAAAGCGAGTAAAGGAACTGGAGCCACCAATAGCCCTAAATTCTCTGGTAGCCTGAGAAGCTATAAAAGCACCCAGCACCAGGCCGATAATCTCGGGTCTTATGTACTGTACCGGCGCAGCCCTGTGCAATCCCAGCCCACCGGATATATCCCGTAAAAAACAGGCTATACAATAACCCATGTTAGCCGGGTTGCCCATAAGCACCAATATTACCGCCAGCAGCCCCAGTATACCTCCGGCGGAAATAATCAATAGCCGCTGTTTGTACAAAAGATACCTCCTCCTTTAAATGATTTGGAGGGGAGAAGTCGGAATCGAACCGGACTCCCACCTGGTACTCAGGCAGGCCGACGGGTTTGCAGCCCGCGGGGACCACCAAATCCATTCTCCCCGATTATGTTTATTCGGCATTTTGAGATAATATACCTTTATACTTATTATTTAACTTATTTATGGATAAATAAGCCACCAAAAGAAGTCTTTATCGAAGCAGGGGAAGCAAAGGAAGCAAGAGAACCGTCTCCGTATTTCCTCCCCTGCATCCACATCGTTGTTTTTAGTAAATTTGTTTATAGTTCAACGGCGTTTTATAAAAATATTTTATTTGAGCAACACAGTTTCCTTATTTATAATTATTTAAGTGCACTGCTAATTGAGTTATTATAGTACGATTTTAGGAAAGGACGATTTAATTAAATGAGTAATTATAATGAAATGTGGCGCTCACTAGGACTTAATATGACGGTCCATGACCAGCTGATGCAAGTGCTGCCGCCCACCTATCACGATGTTTACCTAATGCAGCCCAACCGGCCGCAGGGCATGGAATACTTTGATTTTGTGGTAAATGAAATACACGGTTTAAGAATACAGGAGCTACAAGAGCATAAAAAAGCCGGTGGCAAGGTTATCGGTGCCTTTTGTGTGTTTGTACCCGAGGAGATCGTGCGGGCCGCCGGCGGTATTTGCATTGGTCTTTGTTCGGGCATAGATATAGGTACGGCCGAAGCGGAAAAAGTTCTGCCGCGCAATATCTGCCCGCTGATTAAATCATTCATGGGCTTTAAATTAGGTAAAGTGTGCCCTTATTTTGAGTCCTGCGACATGGTGGTGGGAGAAACTACCTGCGATGGCAAAAAGAAAGCTTTTGAAATACTAAATGACTATATTCCGGTACACGTTATGGAAACACCACACATGAAAAAAAGCCGGGATCGCGAACTGTGGCTGGAGGAAGTGAAAGACTTCGCGCACATGGTGGAAAAAGCTACCGGCCACAATATAACAGCAAATGACCTGGCTAAAGCCATAAAAGAAGTTAACGGCAAGAGGCAGGCACTGCAGCGTCTGGCCGAATTGCGTAAGCAAGACCCTGCACCCATCAGCGGTAAGGATAGCCTGCTTATTGAGCAAATAGCCATGTATGACGATGTAACCAGGTTTACTGCCAAAGTCAACGAATTGTGCAATGAGTTGGAGAAAAAAGTGCAAGCAAGCAAAGGGGTTTTTCCCAGTAGAACACCCCGGGTTATTGTTACCGGCACACCAATGGCTATCCCCAACTGGAAGGTGCCTCATATCATTGAAACCAGCGGAGCGGTAATAGTGGCGGAGGAACTGTGCACCGGGCTGCGCTATTTTGAAAATGAAGTAGCCGAGGATGTGCAAACAATGGATGGCTTGCTGGAAAATATTGCGGGGAGGTGCCTGGGTGTCAACTGTGCTGTATTCACGCCCAACACCGGGCGCATAGAAAGGTTGCTCCAGCTGGTGGAAGATTATCAGGCCGATGGAGTTATCCATTGTGCACTATCTTTTTGCGATCCCTATACCGTGGAGGCTAACCGAGTGGAAAATGTGCTTAAACAACATAAAATACCTCTGTTAAAAATTGAAACAGGCTATGATCAAGAAGATACCGGCCAGCTAAAAACCAGAATAGAAGCGTTTATCGAAATGATCAGCTAAGAGTCCGCTTAAAAATGTTTTTCATGATTAATAATGATAAGATTTTTGAATTAAATATGGAAGGCGGTAAAAAATTGTACGCTGGAATAGATATCGGATCTCGAACCATTGGTTTTGTAGTGGTGTCAGACGGACAGATAACTTTGTCCAAAATTGAGGATACCGGCTTTGAACCACTTGGCACAGCCAAAGAGCTGCTAGTGGGCGATTATGACCGGGTAGTCGCCACGGGCTACGGTAGACATGCCGCCCGTTCCGACTTTGCCGATCAGGTGGTCACCGAAATTAAAGCCCACGCTACGGGAGCAACGCATATTTTTCCCGACGTACGTACTGTGCTGGACATCGGCGGTCAGGATACCAAGGTTATATTGCTGGATGAAGGCGGAACGGTAATCGACTTTCAAATGAATGACCGGTGTTCAGCTGGTACTGGCAAATTTCTAGAGGTCATGGCAGCAGCCCTGGGTTATACCGGGGTTGCTGAGTTTGGCGAGTCCGCATTGGAAGGCAGCGGTGGTATCAAAATCAGTAATATGTGCACCGTGTTTGCCGAATCTGAGGCTGTATCACTGATGCACCGGGGAGCTCCCAGAGCAGACATCGCTCTGGCCCTACACGCCTCGGTGGTGGAAAGAACTGCAGGCATGGTGCAAAGAATCGGCTTTACCTCCCCGCTGGTGTTTACGGGCGGAGTGGCCAACAACCACTGCATTGTAACACTGCTGGCAGAAAAACTAGGCATAGATGTGCTGGTCCCCCCCCAACCTCAACTGGTGGGAGCACTAGGCGCAGCCCTAGCCGCTAGGAAGCACGGGGACGGTTCTCCTACTTCCTTTTAGGAAGCAAGAGAACCGTCCCCGTGCTTCCCCCACTTTTCCCTAGCAAGCTGCGCAATACTCGCCCCAAAAACGATCTGCCAGGGTAAGCTTGCGATAATTTATAACCTCTTCAGGGTCAGCCTCGGTGATCTTTTGATAACACTTTTCACACACCTTTTTTCCCGCAGCATCTGCTAAAGATGCCGGTACTCCCAGTTGGGCAAGCCTTGTTTTTCTGTCCGGCACCTCAATGACTGCAACATCTACGGCATTGTTACCAACTACCACCAGCCCGACGTTACCTACCAGTGCAGGGTCGTGAACGACCGTACAAGTTTTGCCCATTTTGACGGCCAGGCGTCTATATTTTTCCGACGAGGAATAATTGATATCACCGCTGATAATCACTTTAGCAGCCCGCTGGTCTTTTAAAGACTGCAAAATTTCCGGATAGACAGCCGTTTCCTCAACTTGCTCTTTGGTAAGCATCCGAATAACCCGCTCCCTGAACTCACCTAGATAATGTATCTTTTCATCATGCTTAATCTCCGGAGTGCCATGAATGCCCTCGGCCAGAACCCTATCCAATGCATTTTTATTGACCCATGATCCGCTTTCTTCCCTTTGCATATCGCTTACCACTTGACAAGCCTTCTTTCAATTAATACATTGTTTTCAACATGTACGAATGTTAATATTATTTGAGATAGTATTTTCGAAAAGGACGGCCTTTATGATAAAGATTGACATCCCCGGCAAAGAATCATTGAACCCTTATCCCCACATTAGAAACAATAAACAGAAGACCAGGCTAACAACAAACCAATCGCTATACTTGCTAACACATAACCAATACCTAGTCTTACCTTCCCCCGTCTGCCCAGCATAAAGCTTTCATACATAAAAGTAGAATAGGTTGTAAACGAGCCCATAAACCCCACGCCAATAGCCACCCGAGCGCTACCGTCCATAAGCTGATAGGCAAAATAGGGGTGGGCCACCAGTAAGCCCAAAGCAAAGCTGCCCAGCATATTCACTATAAAAGTAGCCAGGGGAAAATCTTTTTTCCAGATTTTGGATATTATTCTAACCACTAAATACCGCCCCACGGCGCCCAAAAATCCACCAACTCCTACTGCCGCCGCATCAATCATTTACCTTCCCCCCTACTGTTAGCCCGGCCCATTTTTTAAAAACACCGGTGGCTATAATATATTGGCCGGCAGCATAGCCGGTCCTTACAAACGTGTAGCCGCCCGCCAGGGTGGAGCCCATATAGATAAATGCCAATGGGGTGGAAGATTGGAAAAGCGCCACACCCTCTACACTGAGGGTGGAAAAAGTGGTCAATGAGCCAATAAAACCAGTAGAAACAGCCAACACCAAGTATGATTGGCCGCTATATTTTTGCAAAACCAGTGTTAAAAATAGAGCAAGCATAAAACAGCCCAACATATTGGCGACTAGCGTGCCCCAGGGTATTAGCCCCCGGTCATTCAACACCATACTAATACCGTAACGCGCCAGAGCACCCAAGAACCCACCCAGACCTACCATAAACAATCGCATTTTAATATCACCTTGCCACTAATACGGTTGGTTTCACCGTAATACAAATTCAAGCAAAGTTGCCTGATAACCAACAGTGAAATAACAGGAAAACCCCAGCAACGCTGCTTGATAGTGTGAAATGCCATTCTAAAACTTTAGTCTATTTAACTGTGATCACCGGACAGTGTGCCATCTGGATCACTTTGTAACTAACGCTGCCCAACAGCATGCCTTTGGTATTACTCAGCCCGCGAGTGCCTACAACAATAATATCAAAAGCATGATCTCTTGCGTAGTGAACAATATTCCGGGCCACATCACCCTGTAGCACGACCTCCTCCATAACCATACCTTCACGGCTGAATAACTCTCTGGTATCCTTCAGCAATCCCTGCACCCTGGTTTCCAATGCAGCACTATAATCAATATCGGAAACACCCAAGTAACGGGCCTCTTCCCGGGTGAAAGAAACAATAGTAATGATCGTGCACCGGGCTGTGGCTATACTCCTCAGCAAACCAATAGTAAATCGAGCCGCCCGTAGCGCGTTTTCCGACCCGTCAACTGCAAGCAGTACTTTATTAATCAATCGGATTCACCCCCATTGAAACGCAGTTTTGTAAAAACTTATTAAAAGTTTACTCCTATAAACAAGGTCTGTAAACCAGCTACACTGTATTTTCAAACTAAAGCAATCCGGTAGTGGAAGCATGGGGGGGAAGCACGGGGACGGTTCTCTTGCTTCCAATAAAAACACCCGGCCAAAATCCGCTGAAACGGTTTTGGGCCGGGTGCATTCTTCTGGTAGTTTAATTAGTGTTATAGCATTAATAAAAAACTTTTCAAATTAGATTAGATAATTTTAACACCAAAAGCTGCCAGGATGTAGCCTGTGCCGATGTAAGTAAGTATTACGGCCAGGAATATTTTAAGGTATTGTCCTTTGATGTACTTAGAGAGGACGGGGCCAAGGTAGGAACCGATAATTACACCGATAACCTCAAAACCCAGCATGGCAAAGTCAAGACTGCTGCCCATGCGGATGTAGTTGCCGATACTTGTTGCTGATGATACCAGAATGGAAAGAGTCGATGTACCGGCCACGATAAACATAGGAAAGCCTAGTATACTGCTCAGGTAAGGAACCAGCAGGAAGCCACCACCCACGCCCAGGGCAGCCGATATAATAGCTACGATAGCGCCGGCAATGAACGGCGACAGGGCATTGTACTTGAAGGTTTCGCCCGCAAAGGAGAAGGTGTTATTGGTGATACCCATTTCACTGAACTTGACGCCGATATCTTTAAGTTCATTCATTCTACCTTCGGCCTTAAGTTCCTTAACCTTATCTTCAAAAGCTTTATTGGCCTTTTTCACCGACTTTTGTTTTTCCTGGGCTGAAGGCATTAATTCCGTCCATATTTTTACTGCGATAAATAGGGTGATGATACCAAAGAAAGGCTTATAAGTTTTCATATCCGGCAAAAAAGTATGGGAAAGATAAGAACCAACGATAGCACCCACGATACCACCCAGACCCAAAGCAATGGCCGCCGGAACCACCAAACGGCGCTCTTTGAAATATAGTGGGGATGAGATTATAGGACTAATCAGCGTTAATACCTGGTTCATGGGCTTGACAGTATTGGCATCTTTAATACCGAAAATACTAATATGACCAACACCGGCCAGGATACCACCGGCGGCGCCCACTGTGGAGAAAACATAACCTACAAATAAAGACCATAAAATTAGCAATATGGGACTTACGGAAACACCTGCTACTGAAAACTCCATACCTTGAACCTCCCAATTTTTTTTGTTGACTGAAATCAGCGGCAGCTATCCATCGATTTGTTTATGTTTTTTGCATCATATCTGCGCTATTAAGCATTGGATAACTGCATTTTTTTGTTTCTAAATCTTTTGTAAAGCATATGAATCATAATTGCCACCACTGGGTATACCAACACAATGGAAATCTCGTTGCCCAGTCCGGGTAGATTAACAGGTAAATTAATGAACTTTATTTTCGAAGTAATCACAGCCAGTAAAAATAAATGAGGCACGATAAAACGCAATCCATCAAAGAATATATAAGTTAAATATTTCATAAACAATTCATTAGATTCGGATTGCAAATTTTTATAGATTTGTTGATTCTCTATCTCCAGGGCAAGCCTGGAGAGTTCTTGCAATTCCCGTATTCTATTGCGCAGTTCCTCTTGTTCGGCCCGTTTTGGGTGATACCATTTATCCAACAAATCTCTTAAAGTCACTTCATCACCTGCTTTCTACTTAAAATCCGGTTTAGCAACTTATTATTATTATTATTTGCAAACCACCTCCTTATACAATGATTTAGTTTGCAGTAAATGCTCACCGGGGCCAAGCCCCGGCAAGTTTACTTGTGACAAAAAAGTAACAATCAACTTTAATAATCTTTACAATAAGGTTAGCAAATAATTGGCGGGTTTTATGTCGGCGGCTTGACAACACTTAAGTCGTCTTAGCGACAAAAAAGGTGTCATGTACATGACACCTTTCAATCATAAAGATTCATCTTCTTTTGCCAAACCAATACCTACGCAGTCCTGTTAATACTTTAAGACCAGGCATAGTCAGTCTTAGCAACCCCAATATTAAGAAATATACCTCTCCAGCTGCTGCCAGTCAGTTATCTTGATTATCCCGTCATCGATTTCAAGGCAACGCTGCTCCCGCATAGCACTTAATATTGATGTCACCGTCTGCCTGGTGGCACCAATCATGGCGGCCAGGTCCTCGTGGGTAAACCGGGGCTCTATTCTAACACCATCTTCTACCTGCTGCCCGCAACCCTCGGCAATTTTTAATAATAATAGAGCAAGCCGGCTGGAGACATGGCGGGTAACCATTTCATGCACTCCTGATTCGGCATCCCGCATACGCAGGGCCAGTAATTTAGCTACTTTTAGAGCTATGGTAGTCTCAGACTCAAGTAATTCAATAAATGCTTCCCTGTAAACTGTAACCAATTTTACATCAGTAATCGCCCCCGCATTGCAGGTACGCTCAACACCGTGTAATGATTCCGCCAGTCCCATGAGCTCGCCCGGTCTGCGTATTGAGCCTACCGTAACATAGCGGCCATCACCGTTTATCCTGAAAATTTTCACCCAGCCGCTTTCAATTAAACAAACCCGGTCCGCCGGGTCACCCGTGCAAAAAATATTTTCTCCCCGAGCATACTGCCTGGTTAAGCCAACCTGCCGGATCATTTCCCTTTCATAATCTTTAAGCCTAACCACATTTCTAAATATCATTACCTTTTTCCTCCATGTTGGTAATAATAACAGCTTTAAGTTAAATTAAATAACTTTCGGGAGATTTTTTCAGTCTTTCAACAGACAATTGTATGTCAGGAAAAGTGCACGTATATAAATATTTAGTATTAACAATACTCAGTAGAACAAAATTCTCCGTCCTAACAAAGTATATTAAAAATTTAAAAGACCGGTTTTAAACCGGTCTCTCATACCACCCATTTAGCCAGTTTATCGGGATTAACAATGCTTATTGCTCTGCCCTCATAAACAATGCTTTTCTCTTGTTTGAATGTATTCAACAATGAAGTAACCGTCTGGCGTGATGTACCAACCATGTTGGCTATCTCCTCATGAGTCAGCTTTAGATTTATCTTAACACCATTTTTAGTATGCTCTCCCATGCGCTCGCCCATTTTAATAAGCATCAAAGCCAATCTACCGGGGGCCTGCCAGCAAACCATTTCGTGGATGATGGATTCAGCCTCGCGCATCCGTGCGCCCAGTAGTTTGGCAACCTTAACAGCCAGGAAGGAATGCTGAGCCATTAATTCCTCAAATTTAGCTTTGGTCATAACCACCATGGTCACATTATTGATAGCCCCGGCAAAACAGGTACGCTCCACGCCCAGTATAGTCTCAGCCAAACCCATCATTTCACCTGGACTACGGATACTGCCTACAGTAACTCTCCTGCCGTCGGTTGAAAGTCTGTAAATTTTAACCCAACCGCTTTCCAACAAGTATACACGGTCGGAGATATCGCCGGCGGCAAATACAACATGGCCTTTGGGATAATGCACTGTGGAACCGGCCTGTCTGATAAGCATTTTTTCAGCATCGTCAAGCATAGGATCAGCCCTTAATATAGTGCTGTTATTATAGGCTAAATCATTAAAATGGTTACCATTATAAGAATTCATGTCATCACCTCTTAGTAAAAAAAACCATTTAGTTAATATATTAATTAATCTATCAATATATATTCTATATTAATTTAAAAATTTCGCAAGTTAAAAGTGACGATCAACCATCATTGCCAAAAATATCAAGAATAAGTAAGGGCTTGATAATTTATATAAAAACCAGGCTCTTTTTTGCTTCGGAGCAAAAAAGAGATATATATTGCCAGCTGTAATGGCCAAACCACATACTATGGCCGTCACCAGGTAAAAGGTTCCCATATCACCCACATAGTACATGGCTATGGACAAAGCAAACATGGCCAATATGGTGAACAAAATATACAGTAGTGTGCGCCTGGTATCGCAGATTACCGGCAGCATCGGAACGCCTACCTTCCGGTAATCATCCTTATAAAATATAGCCAGGTTCCAAATGTGATTAGGAATCCATAGCACCACCAACAAACTAAGCAATACCGGCAGCAGCTCTAACTTACCGGACACCGCCATCCAGCCGAACATAGTCGGCAAACCACCGCTAAAGCCACCCAAGATAATATTCCATGCCGTCTTGCGCTTGAACAACAGGCTGTATATTCCCACATAACCCAGCATACCCATTAATATGCAAACAAAAGCAGCCAAATTCAAGCTATAGGCAATGCCTAGGGCCAACAGAAATTGCACCAACCCCCAAACCAAAGCTTTTACCGGAGGAGCAATTCTACCTGAGGGAATTGGTCGGCGCTTGGTCCTTTCCATGATAGCGTCAATGTCCCGATCCACATAACAGCTAACCGCGTTGACGCCGGAACAGGCCAGGGTAATAGCCACCAATGACTTAATGAGTACAGACATAGACACGGTATATTCAGCCGTTGCCAGAAACATGGCCACCAGAGCCGTAAAAACAAGCAAAAACACAGATCTTGGTTTGGTTACTTCTATATAATTTTTAGCGGTGTCCAGCCAGGTTCTCGACTGGGAACCTGTCCCCACCCCCGCCGGATTACTATACATAGGACACCTCCCGGTATGGCCATAAATTCGCCGCACTCGCTTACCTCAGCCCGGGGCTTTGTAATTTAAATTTATAGACTTATTATTTAATCAATTAAGTTAAGTGATTTGTCTAAGTTAAGTGATATGTCACTATTACCACGAATCATTAATAAACAAATTAATACCCTAAAGCACAAGCACTAAAAACCATGTCTATGTCTATTTGCGTTGAATAATTTGCTGCTCATCTAATATTATTATATCTAAGACAAAAGTCCGAGATATATTATATCACATATTCATATATTTTATTAAAACAATTTATCCCACAATAGCTGAGTACTTAACAGACAGGTTTGCTCACTGGTCAAGGCGGCTGCATGCCTGCACCAGACGTATTTGTCTGGCACCTGACTCGTTCACTAAGATTAACAAGCATTTTCTAAAAATCCGGGTTCCCTATTTCCCCCAGAAAGAATCTGGTCCGGGCACGATAATGCTTTGCCATTTTGCTGAAATTCTCAACATCCTCCGGAGTCAATTGCCGCACCACCCTGGCCGGAGATCCCATAACCAATGATCGCGGAGGAATCTGTTTGCCGCCCGGCACCAGCGACCCCGCGCCCACAACACTGTGCGCACCAATTTTGGCACCGGACAGCACCACAGCTCCCATGCCTACTACGGCACCGTCTCCAATTTGACACCCGTGCAAAGTGGCGTTATGACCTACCGTTACATTATCACCAACAATAAGCGGATATCCCCTGTCCTCGTGCAACACCGCCCCGTCTTGAATGTTGGTGCCGCTGCCGATTTGCACTTCATCTACGTCGCCCCTTATCACCACATTATACCAAACACTGGAGTAATCTCCGATGACTACCCTTCCAATAATGCGGGCTCCGGGGGCTACAAACACTGTCTTATTTAATGCCGGTTTTTTACCTGCATAAACAATAATATTTTGGTCCGCCATTAAATACCCTCCAAGTTAATTATAAAACATAAAAGTTGACGGGTTTACCGCTTAGACCAAATCTACTCCACCGAAGCCACTTCATCCAGAATACGTCTGAATATTTCCTTTACCGGCAGTATATCTTTGATTTTAGCTACATTCTGACCGCAAAAAACCAGACCTTTGTCCACCTGCCCGGTACGGGAGTTCTCCAGAGCATCCATGATACAGTATTTGCCGGAGCATACTTTAAGACAATTACTGCACTTTTCCGGCTTTGGCTGGCTACCCTGCATCAGCTGCTCCACGAACTGATTGCGCAGCGCCCGCCCGGGCATACCTACGGGGCTTTCCACTAATATCACATCCTCAGACCTAGCCCGGAGATACATCTCTTTAAAAGCTTCGGATACGGTACATTCTTTACTTAATACAAACCTGGTAGCCATTTGTACACCATCAGCACCCAGCTTGAGCATGCGAGCCACACCAAAGCCATCTACAATACCGCCCGCGGCAATCACCGGAATCTTTACCCGCTTTCTGATTTCAGGCAATATTTCACATATGGATCGCTGGGTACCCAGATGCCCCCCTGCTTCTGTACCTTCGGCCACCACCGCGGCGGCGCCATGTCTCTCAGCAATGGCGGCCAGCTTACCCGAAGATACGATAGAGACTATCGGTACCCCGGCCTCCCGCCCCCAGCCAAAAATATCACGGGAAAAACCAGCTCCGGAAAACACCACATCAATTTTTTCCTCCAAAGCAGTGCGCACCAAGGTGGCAAAATGACGCGAGGCAAACATGATGTTGACACCAATGATGCCGGAAGAACGCTGGCGGGCCTGTCTTATTTCCATCCGTAGCTCATCGGGGTCCATACCGGTTGCCCCAATAATGCCAATGCCCCCGGCGTTGGCCACGGCGGCAGCCAGCGGGGCAGTGGACACCCGTACCGCCATCCCCCCCTGGATAATTGGAAATTGGGGTATTAAATGGCCAATTTTAATCTTTGGTAATTGCAAAGTCTACTTCTCCCTTCTTTTACCTTGGCTTAAAATGGTATAGTATTATGGATATTAAACAAGCTACTTAGTAGTCCGGCCAGACAATGTATAATAGTATTTAACACTACCTGCCACCAGGCTAAAACAAACACATAACTACGCCATTATAAATTACTTTTATAATATATTTTATCGTAATCCATTATAATATAATCTGCAATATAAGCTATATTAAATATTTTTTTACATATTTTGCCTAAAAGGCTTTATCAACAGCATGTATCGATATGTATAGTATAAATTCTGAGCTAAACCCAGGCATAATCACATCATATTCATATGACAATTAGTTAAATTCCAATTTAAATGCATACGTTTATATGCGTAATGTCCGAAACATTACGCATATTTTTTGATATTTACTTGCTTTTTATTTATTTGTAAGAAAAAGATTATACTCTGGGCTCGCCAGGCAGGTACTCCGGTGGCTCAACTCCAAACCATTTTAAATATAGCTCAGCATACTTGCCATTTTCTTTCAGGAGTCCCAACCCCTTATCCACAGTTTTGAGCACCTCCGGTTTTTGCTTGTGTACTGCAATACCGTAATGTTCGCAGGTTAACATATCACCTACTATTTTCAGCGCATCATTACCTTGCTTAATATAATAAGCCACCACTGGAAAGTCGCAAATTACGGCATCAATACTACCGGTCTCAAGATCCATAAACCCGCCCTGAATAGTATCATAGGAAATTATTTCAGCATTGGGCACCTTGTTGGCTTCAATTTCACCGGTGGTACCAGCTTGCACGCCAATTTTATGGCCCTCCAAATCATCCAAGCACTTGATGGTTTCGTTTTTAGCCTGCACGGCTACACTCTGGCCGGATAAGAAATAAGGAATAGAAAAATTAAACTTTTCTTGAAGATCCTCAGTAATGCTCATAGCCGAAATGGCACCGTCAATGCTACCCTTTTCCAGCGCTGCAAACAGGTCTTTAAAATCATATTTTACGACCTCAATATTAGCACCGGCCACTTCGTTAATAGCATCAATTATTTCTATATCAAAGCCTACCATATTACCATCAACGTCAGAAAATTCAAAGGGGGCGAAAGAGGTATCAGAGCCAAAGATCAGCTTATTTTCAATGAACGCCTCTGGTGCTCCCCCGCCGGTTATTTCCTTGATTTCCTCGTCTCCACAGCCGGCCATCAGCATTACAATAGCCAGTACAGATAGCAACAAACCGGCTACCAATACTTTTTTCAAAATTTAACCTCCTTGATATTACCCAAACAACTGAAATCATTGTAAAATTTTCTTAGGTCTCAAAAAGTTCTACTATAGTTATACCTTAACTTTTATTATGATCATGTCATAGGATTATATTCTAAAGGTTTTTTGGGGTGTTTACCTGAAAAATAGAAGCAAATGTGAAGACAAAAAAATTAATACAGAAAAAAGTATCCGGAATAATTCTCCTATATTGGAACTTTTTTCAGTTATCATCATATTTTAAGTAAAAAATAAAAAGGAGATATAATTTTGTCTATTCAAGAGGTATTACAATGGATGCTAAAACTGGCTGTAATCGGACTGTTATTAATCGGTTTGCTTGTTGTGGACATCTATTTTGAAGTAAATTACCCTAAAGTTAACAGGGTAACTGTAAATTCCGAAAAAATACCACCCGGGGCCAAAATCAATATCTTGCAAATATCGGATTTTCATAACTGGCAGCCCAATGACCACCATCAAAACTTGCTTCGGGAAATCAGGCAGCTGAACCCGGACCTAATTGTTATTACAGGGGATTTTATCGACAGGAAAACTGATAACCTCAATAATGTGTATTCCCTGGTTGAAGAACTGGTGCAAATAAACCCATACACATTTTTTGTATGCGGCAATCATGAATGGGCTAATAAGAATAAGAAATCATTTTTAAGCGGCCTGTCCAATCGTGGGGTGCGAGTTATAAATAATGAACATGCGGTCTGGTTCAATAATCAACTAACCATTAACATTTGTGGCGTGGATGATCCCAGCAAGGGACGTGCGGACCTTGATAAAGCAATAAATGGTATCAACACAGAACTGTTTACTTTATTGCTGGCTCATGCACCGGCAATCATTGAAAAAGAAGCCATCACCCGTGCTGACCTTGTGTTATGCGGCCACACTCACGGCGGCCAAATACGTTTGCCCTTTGTGGGTGCTATTATCGCGCCGGGTCAGGGGCTTTTCCCCACCTACGACAAGGGGATTTATAACATTGACCGGAATACCACCCTGTATATTGACAGTGGCCTAGGGACAGGTGTGTTGCCGATCAGGTTTCTAAACCGCAGCCAAATTAGTTTTATAACCGTGACGGGCAAATAAACTTTCCCCATTCCATCGCTTATGGCAAGGGGAGACAATAAAATTCCATATACTAGTTGCCAATTAAGAACAAAAAAATCCACGGAATAATCAACGTTAAAAGCTAATTTTTGTTATAATAAGTTTAGGTAGTTATGTATCCAAGCAGGCTTTTAAGGAAGATATAGTATATCAGTAGAACAACAAACATTTTTATAAAATTAAACAGGTAGGAAAAAATATTTTCAGTATAAACATTCGGGGGTGAGATATCAAAAATGAGTAAATTAAGAGATCCTTTCAGTGGACTGTCCCATTTAGTCGGTGCTATTTTATCAATTATTGCATTGATTGCATTGGTTTATAATGCCGTGATGCATGGTACTGTATCGCATATTGTCGCTTTTTCCATATTCGGTGCCAGCCTGGTACTTCTTTATACGGCCAGCGCCCTTTACCACCTGCTCCCTTTATCTGAGAAGGGCGTGCTTATTATGCGACGCATAGACCACATGATGATTTTTGTTTTAATTGCCGGCACTTATACACCGGTTTGTCTGATACCCCTGCGAGGGGTCTGGGGATACACTTTTTTAGTAGGCGTGTGGCTGATAGCCATTGCAGGCATATTAATAAAAATCTTCTGGATGAACGCCCCCCGGTGGTTCTCAACTCTGTTGTATGTTTTTATGGGCTGGCTTATTGTCATTCCCTTCTGGCCGTTAATTCAAACAGTATCCCCGGGCGGCATATTATGGCTGGCGCTGGGCGGCTTGTTTTACACAATTGGAGCGATATTATACGGCACCAAGTGGCCGCCAAACATCATACCGGGCTGGCTAGGCTTTCACGAGATTTTTCACGTGCTTACTATGGCGGGTAGCTTCAGTCATTTCTGGTTGATGTCCAGGTACATTATGTATATATAAATGTTAAATCTACAAAAATACAGGCATAACCATACACCTTTACGTTGCGTCAATGTCAATATATTTATAAACTTGAGATTAGCTGAATTTTATGTTAGCATAGGGATGGTAGCATGAAGTTTGATTATATGCGTGAGGTGTGAAATGAGGAAAGTGTTTTTTAACTAGCCAAATTTAATATTTTCTTAAAAAGGCATAAGCACCAAGGGGTAAGTGTGCCTTCTTTAAGGGATGATAGTTAAAAAACACTAACAGGAAAACATCATTAAAATTTGAGACCATGGGATTTTTCATGGCCTTAAATATCTACCCTTTACTGCAGTGTAAAGCCTGGGTGTGCTTACTGCAGTTTTGTTTTTTTACACTATCATCTCTTGCGGTTTGAAAATAGCACAAGGAGATGATGACTTTCATGCATTTGCGTTTTTTCGATCTTGGCAAAAGTTATAACGGAAAAACCGTTTTTAATAATATTCGCGGTGAGATAAACGGTGCGGATAAAATAGGATTAGTTGGATTTAATGGAATCGGTAAAACAACCCTGGTCAGGCTGCTTACGGGCCGAGAAGCGTATGACACCGGTAAAATTGAATACTCACCAAACCAGCTTAAAATTTTATATATTGAACAAAACCCTTTATTTGACCCGCAGAAATCCGTTTATGAGACGATTTTTAATGCGGCCTTAAATAGTAACAACAAAGCAAAGGATATCCAAACTATAGCCAAAAAATCACTCAACATAATTGGTTTAAGTGAAGAAAAATGGCCACAAAAAGTGATAACTTTAAGCGGCGGGGAAAAAACTAAACTGGAGCTGGGCAGGATTTTAGTCAGTGATTTTGATTTACTTATCCTTGATGAACCCACCAATCACCTGGATATACAAAGCTGTGAATGGCTGGAGAAATTTGTCCGCAAACTGGGCAAACCCATGTTAGCAATATCCCATGACCGTTATTTCCTCGATCATGTTGCAAATAAAATTTGGGAGCTAACCGCCCGGGGATTAAATATTTATGAAGGCAATTACTCCGTCTATAGAGATCAAAAGGAAATTGAGCTGAAGAGTATTACCAGAGAGTACGATAAGCAGCAGACCAGGATCCAGCAACTAAAACAGGTAATCCACGAAAGGGAAAACTGGTATAAAAGGGCCCATAAGGCAGCGGGTCAAAACGATTTTTACAGAGCCAAGGCTAAAAAACATGCCCATGTCCTGAAGGCCAAGGAAAAGGAACTGGCAAGGGTGGAAAAGGTCAAGATAGACAAACCTGATCAACCGGTGTCGCCCGCCTTTGAGGTGATCAATAAAAGCATCACGGGCAAGAAGTATCCTCCCATCATTGTGCAAGGGGAAAAATTGGATAAGAGTTTTGCCGATAAAGTGATCTTTGAGGGTGTTTCTTTCAGCATAAAACGTGGCGACAAAATTGCGTTGCTCGGAGCAAACGGGGTGGGCAAGACAACCTTTCTTAAGACAATATGCGGCCTGGATAAAGATTACCATGGAACAGTCGCTATTAATCCCTCGGTTAAAATAGGTTATTTTGCCCAGGAGCTTAATAATCTACAAAGTGACGCCAGCATTATCGATAATGTTTTGGATGAAGGAGCTACAGCTGTAGAAGCCAGGCTACTCCTTGCTTGTCTACTTTTTAGAGGAGATGATGTTTTTAAAAAGGTAGACAACCTGAGCATGGGTGAAAGGGGCAGGGTGGCCTTTGCCAAACTTATTCTATCAGGTGCCGATTTACTAATATTAGATGAGCCTATAAATTATATGGATATCGCATCCAAAGAGAAAATTGAGGAAGTGCTTATTGAGTTTAATGGAATTATTCTTTTTGTATGCCACGACAGATATTTTATTCAAAGATTGGCCAACCGGGTTTTTATAATAGCCAACCAGAAATTAAACTGTTACGAAGGTGGTTACGATTACTATTTATCCAAATACAGGGAACAACTGGTAAAAGATCAAATTGGGGCCATATACGAGGATTTATCCGACAGCATCAGACGACTAGAATGTGAACTAGCTTTTTTAGGTGCCAAACTGAATGAAAAAATTGACGAAAAGGATAAAGAACTATTAAATGAAAGATTTCTAGCTACCGCAAAGGAACTAAATGCAAAAAAAGAACGTCTCAAATACTCGCCGCGGGGCCGGTAAAAAGAGGCTCAGGGGTGGTTCTGCCGCTTCCAGGGGGAAGCACGGGGATGGTTCTCTTGCTTCCCTCCGGGTTTCCCATTAATTGTTGGTTTGACAAATAAAATATTTATGTTATACTAAACAAGTTGTCGCGGGATGGAGCAGTCGGCAGCTCGTCGGGCTCATAACCCGAAGGTCGAAGGTTCAAGTCCTTCTCCCGCAACCAGATTAGTAGAGCCCATCTTGTATAGCAAGAAGGGCTCTACTATTTTTTTACTTATCCGGCTTTTACCGAGCCGTGTTAAAAAGAAATACCCAAACCCATGATCTCCCTGCCATCATTCAACTTTCAACTTTTAACCCGGCACCGGCTAAACGGCCCTAAACCTGCGTATACTTTTGTGGGCAAACCACTATACCCAGAATACCCGGCCCAACGTGGGTGCTCACCACCGAGCCCATCTGGCTATGCATCATTTCCACGCAATTGAGCTTGTCCCGTACTAAATTTTGCAAATATTGTAATCCCTCAGGATCGTTGCCGTGGGTCATAAAGCAAAACAAAGGCCCGGCATCCCTGTACTGTTCAGCAAGCAACTGCACCAGCCGGTTGATGGCTTTTTTACGGCCCCGTACCTTTTCATAGGGACTTATTACCCCCTCAAGTATGGTGCACAGTGGCTTAACGTTCAGTATAGTACCCAGGAAAGCTTGGGCCTTGCCGATGCGCCCGCCGCGCTGCAGATATTCAAGTGTGTCCACCATAAAATATATCCGGTGATCGGATATAATATTCTGCAACAAGGCCACTACCTCCGCCCGGGAGCACCCGGCTTCGGCGGCCCGTGCCGCCGCCAGCACCAGCATACCCAACACCACGCTAACAGAGCGAGAATCAATTATTTCCAGATTATCATAGCCTAACATGGTTTTGGCCAACTGAGCGGACTGCAGTGTGCCGCTCATATGTGCAGAAATATGGATAGATATAATGTCCGCACCTTCGTCAATTAACGGGTGATAATATTCTACAAATTCGGTGGGCGAAGGCTGGGAGGTAGTAGGTAATTCTTTGCTGGTCACCAAACGGCTAAAAAATTCAGCGGCTGACAGATCCACCCCGTCGATGAAGCACTCCGCACCAAAAAATACCTTCAGCGGCACTACGGTAATACCATATTTCTCAACCAGCTCTTTCGGCAAATCAGCAGTACTGTCAGTTACTATGCGGACTTTAGCCATAGTAATTACACCTTCCTTACCACAATTCGCGGAATACCATCATTTCCGGCCACTCCTTGAAAGAATGCATTTTTAATACGCTGTATAAATTTTTGTGACTGGGTTACTATTCCACAGAGATAATAAATTGGTATAACGGCTGGCCGCCGTAATGCAACTCAAAATCAAGCTCATCAAATTCCTCTTGCATCTTTCTGGTTACTTCCCGGGCTTCAGCTCCGGTCATATCAGCACCGTAATAAAAGGTAACCAGCCCTGTATCCTCATCGGCCATAACCTGCAGCAGATCCAACATCAAAGCATTCAGGTGACGGCCCACGGCAACCAGCCGGTCATCTGCCATACCGATAAAATCACCTTTAGTGATATTTTTACCGTCAATAACGGCATCCCGCACTGCCATAGTCACTTCGCCCGTCTTGACTTCGCCTAAAGAGTCCTCCATTTTAGCTGCGTTTTCCATTGCAGCTGCGTAGGGATTATAAGCCAGCAGCGCCGCAAAGCCCTGGGGGATGCTTACCGAAGGCACTACATGCACTTCTTTATCAGCCATAGCTGCGGCCTGCCGGGCGGACAGCAATATATTTTTATTATTAGGCAACAGTATTACTGCCGGGGCGTTGACACTATTCACCGCATCTAATAGCTGTTCCGCCGAAGGGTTCATGGTTTGCCCCCCTTCAATAACTGTATCCACCCCCATGCTTTGCAGTATAGTGGCAATACCTTCACCCACCCCAACCGCCACCACACCCAACGGTTTACTCTCGCCACCGGTAGTACTGCGGCGTAATTCCTGGCTCTGCTCCTCCATGTTGCCAATTTGTACGGACTGCAGAGCACCGTACTTTAAGCCGCATTCCAACACCAGTCCCGGGTGGTTGGAATGAATGTGTACTTTAGCTGCCCGGTCGTCTCCCACAACCAGGAGGCAATCACCGTAAGGGGATAGCTCCTGCCGCAGCGAATCCAGCGGTATATTGCGGCCCGTGAGAATAAATTCGGTACAGTAGGCAAACTCGATATCAGAAGTAAAATCCCTATCTCGGCCACCGATAAATTCCTTTTGCTGGCTGGCCGCCAGATCGAATAATTCAATGTCACGCCGGGCCGCTGCATCTTTAAGGGCCTTGATAATACCTTCAAGCAGTACCACCAGACCCTTGCCACCGGCGTCCACAACCCCGGCATCCCGCAGCACCGGCAGCTGCTCGGGTGTACGAGCCAAAGCTAAAGTGGCGGCCCGATAGCCCAGCACCAGCACCCGTACCGGATCTTTACTCCGGGCAGCGGCCTTTTCCAAACCCGCCGCTGTTTCACGGCATACCGTCAGTATCGTCCCCTCCACAGGGTTACCTACAGCCCGGTAGGCTGCCTCCGCACCCCTTACGAAGGCCCGGGCAATGTCGGCGGCACCTGCATGGCTGTATCCCTCCAGCGCCCGGGCAAAGCCGCTGAAAATCTGCGACAAAATCACCCCGGAATTACCCCGGGCCCCCATCAGACAGCCCCGGGCCACCGCAGCAGCCACATCACTGATTTTACCGCTTTCCACCTGCCGGGCTTGCTTAACTCCGGCCAGCATGGTGAGGTACATATTGGTGCCGGTATCACCATCTGGCACGGGAAACACGTTCAATGCATCAATTTCAGACTTATTCAAAGCCAGTAGGTTAGCAGCGCCCACCAGCATATATTTTAGCTGTTCTCCGTCAAAAGAGTATATGTACAAGAAAAAGCCCCCTTGTCATTACAATAAACCAAGATGTACAATACCTGCAAATATTATTCTTTATTTTTTATGGTAAAACCTTTTTGTTATTTCAGTCAAGCGATAACTTGATACTGCATTATATGCACTAAACTGAGCCGCTAATCTTTATGCGGCGCTTAATAGTGACTATTATAACATATTAAACTGGGGGATTAATGCTATGCAAACAGATATAATTATTATAGGTGCAGGAGTGATTGGGCTAAGCACCGCTTATCACCTGGCCCGCCAAAATAATAAACAGCGCATTGTCATACTGGAAAAAGAAAAATTCCACGGCGCAGGATCCACCGCCCAGTGCACCGGAGGCATCCGGCACCAGTTCACCAATCAGGTGAATATTCAGCTGACTAAAATAAGTTACCCTTATTTCCTTAGATTTGCCGCCGATATGCAATATCCTATTTATTTTCGCCAGCGTGGCTATCTTTTTGTAACCGCCAGGGAATCCCGTTGGCAAGAACTACAAAACATGCAAGAGCAGTTAAACCGACTGGATGTACCGTCTCAATTGCTGACCCCGGAAGAAATCAACACCGTCTATCCCTTTGTTTTAACCGGAGATCTGCTGGGGGGCAGCTTTTGTCACCTGGATGCCTATGCCGACCCTTACGGTGTTATGGAAGGTTACTATCGCCAGTGCCGCAAGCTGGGCGTACAGGTGTTGTGCAACACAGAAGTCACCGGCATTAATGTGCAAAATAACCGGGTCACCGGCGTGCTTTACCATCAAGCCAACCAACCAACGGGCCCCTCCACTGAACAAAATATCATTAACGCCCCGATGGTGATCAACGCGGCAGGTCCCCACTTGCATCTGTTGGCCCGAATGGCCGGCCTCGAACTGCCAGCTTCTCCCTACCGCCGACAGGTGTATGTATGTGCCCCTATGCCGGCTATTTCTGCCAGTATTCCCCTAATTGTTGATTTGGACACAGGCTTTTACGTGCACGCCGAGAAAAACGGCATACTGCTGCTGGGCGGAACCGACCGGGACAACGCCCCTGGTCTGGAACCCTTGGTGGACAGAAGCCAGCTGCCGGATTTCATTGAAGCGGCCACGGGCCGGGTACCTGCCCTGGAAGATGCTCAAATCACCCGCATATACACCGGCATTCGCTCCCTAACCCCCGACGGGCTGGGAATACTGGGGGAAACCGAAGTAAGCGGCTTTTACTGTGCTGGTGGCTTTGGAGGCAACGGCTTTATGCACGCCCCGGCCATTGGCCTGATCACATCCTGCCTGGTGCTGGGGGAACAACCGCCCCTGGACCCAACCCCACTTTCTCCCAACCGGTTCAATAATGCCCCTGTAGCCGAGAAAGCATTGTTCTAAGATCACGCCACTTTGGCTCCGGAAGCACAGAGGAAGCACAGAGACGGTTCTCCTGCTTCCAAAAATGGAAGCAGGAGAACCGTCCCCGTGCTTCCTTCAATAAGGCATTTGGTGATGGTGCATAGCAGCAGTACCAACACCCGGCCTGCCCTGCCAAGCCGAAGCAGATGCGTTGGCCGGACGTACTTCATACCAGTAACGGTCGTGCATAATATTAAAGATTTGTTTCTGCAGGTTGATTTCCTCGTTATTGAGCTGGATCAGCGTATTACGAATCCGGTCATTGGCTGATTCCAAAACTGCCCTGTGATAGTTGGCCGATATATACTTGGTACCCATAAGTAAATCAGTCATTATTTCTTTGTCACCGAATTGCATTTTTTACACCCCCTCCAATTTAGTGCTGGGCCATACTAGAATTAAAGCCGGCATCCTGCAGCATGCCGTTCAAGGTGCTGACATGCCGCTGTCCCTTTTCGGCCATCTGCTGAAGCACAGATTGCACCGCCGGGTCGCGAGTGACACTCATATATAACTGCACCTTCCTGGCGCAAAGCTCCTCAGCCCGCAACTGCTCCTCAATAGCTAGCCTTTCCATTTCAGTAAGTTTACCCATATGCATTAAATTTCACCTCCCTCGGAAATTAATCACAAAGTTATTGTGCACTTAACCTTTAAAATTATGTAAGACCGCTAGCTGGTAATACTTTCAATGAGTCATTGATTAACACTTTGTTCCATGTATATAATTAGTTTATATCAGAAGTCATAGAAAACAGTCTTCCCCCGTATTATGTAAAAGCTAATTAATTAGGAGGGGCAGGCGGATGGTAAAAAGGTTTTTAGTTCTACTATTATCTCTTTGTTTTTGTTTTGTTCATACCGGTTTGGCCACGGCAGGGGTAAAGATTGTCATAGATAAATCAACTAACCAGCTACAATATTTTAATAACGAAATTTTGCAAAAAACTTTCCCTATAGCCACAGGGAAAAGTCCATTACTTACCCCGGAGGGAAACTTTACCGTAGTCCTTAAGGTAATCAACCCATACTACAGTCGCAATGGCGGCATTCCCGGGGGCAGTCCGCAAAACCCGCTGGGTTATCGCTGGTTGGGCCTTAGCGTAGGAGGCGGCAGTATATACGGTATTCACGGCACCAACAACCCATCATCCATTGGAACCTATGCCTCAGCCGGCTGCATTCGTATGTATAACAAGGACGTTAGCTGGCTTTTCGATCATACACCGGTGGGAACACCGGTAAAAATTATCCACAGTGTCGCAACACCGGTGCCGGAGCAGCCCAAACCACTACCCAAGCCACAACCAGTTACCGTTGTGCTGGGTGATAGCACCATCGAGGTTAATGAACCGGCCGGAACCAGCCCGGACGGGGCACCAATCTTACCACTACGCACAATTTTTGAAACGCTGGGCTATACAATTGGGTGGGATAACTTTAACCGCACCATCCTTATTACCAGAGGAATTGAGCACATTACCATAGCATACGCCAGCGGCCAGGTAACAACGAGGCAAAATACTTTCATCTGCCCCGAACTCAAGTTAGTACATGGCACAATGCACGCCCCCCTGTCCTTTTGGCAAAGGGCACTGCCGTTAATGCAGATAAACTGGGATGACGGTCAGCGTATAGTTACATTCAGTGAAAAAGTTACTTCGGAATAACTGATTCTGGAAACACCCCAGGCACTTGGTGCGGCATCGCCCGCTGTACCGAAATACCGGGTGGCGGCACTAGAGGCACCGGTTCAGGCAATACCCCCGACACAGGCATAGATACTGGGAACTAAGTAGTTAAAACCCCACCGAAACGGTGGGGTTTTAACTACTTACACATTAAATCTAATATTTAATATATCCCCGTCTTTTACTATGTAATCCTTACCCTCCAGCCGGGCCAAACCTTTTTCCTTGACTTTATTCATACTACCCAGTTTGTGTAAATCATCGTAGGCCACCACCTCGGCCCGAATAAACCCGCGTTCAAGGTCGGAGTGAATTTTACCGGCTGCGCTCCTGGCATTCAGCCCTACGGGTATAGTCCAGGCCTTTACTTCGTCCTCGCCCACGGTGAAGAAAGAAATCAGTCCCAGGGTATCGTAAGCAGCCCTGGCCAGACGGTCAATGCCGGATTGTTGTAGACCCAGGTCTTCCATGAATTCCCGCCGGTCATCTTCGGGTAATTGGCTAATTTCCATTTCAATCAGACCGCAGACCTCCAACAATATAATATCCTTATCAGCTGCATAAGCACGCACCTTTTCCTGCCCCTGGTAACCACCACCCCGCAGCTGTTCTTCATCTATATTAACCACCAGTATCATGGGTTTGTCGGTTAAAAAGCTATAATTTACCAACAGCTCCCGCTCAGCATCGGATAGCTCCACCTTGTGCATAGTTACTTCATTTTCCAACGCATCAAGGCATTTGCGCAGCACATCGAGTTCCGCAAGCTGCTCCTTTTTTATTTTTTTCCCTTCCTTAATGCGCTGAATTCTTTTTTCCAGCAAATCCATGTCGGCCAGCAATAATTCCAGGTTAACTGTCTCTATATCCCGCATGGGATCTATATCCCCATCCACATGGGGCACATCTTTGCCACCAAAGGCCCGTACCACATGCACAAGTAAATCGGCGTTGCGAATGCCATCTAAAAAGCGGTTGCCCACCCCTTTGCCCTCGCTGGCCCCGCGCACCAGCCCAGGTACGTCACTGAACTGAATTTGAGCATAAGCTGTCTTTTTGGGTTTGTAAAGGTTAATTAAAAAGTCAATCCGTGCATCGGGTATCTCGGCCATCGCCACGTTGATTTCAGTTTTGCCCGTCAAATAATTGGATGTTTCGAGTCCCGAGTTGGTTACCAGGTTAAAAAAAGTGGTTTTACCCACCATCGGCAAGCCGACAATACCACAAGTAAGCATTTACAATTCCCGTTCCTTTCTATAATAGCTGAATAATATTAACAAAAATAGCTGAATAATATTAACAAACCATCTATTTCCTGATAATTTCATAAAGGTCTGTGCGCCGCTGGGTTAGTAACGGCAGGCGTCCGCGCACTTCCCTAATTTTCTCCGGGTCCAATTCAACCATGATAATTTCCTCGCCGGTACCAGCCCTGGCCACTACATCACCCCACGGGTCCACCACTATGGAATGGCCGTAGGCCACATAGTCCGCCCGGTCATCCCTGGCCGGAGAAGCCGCCGCAACGTAAACCTGGTTATCCACCGCCCGGGCCCGCATGGTCAAATCCCAGTGCGCCGGGCCGGTAATCAAGTTGAAGGCCGCCGGTATCACCAGTACATCAATTCCCGCCAGGACCAGTAAACGGGCTAATTCCGGAAAGCGCACGTCAAAACAAATCATTACGCCAATTTTACAAAACCCAGCGTCTATAACCGTGAGCTCGTTGCCCGGTCCCAGCGTGCTGGACTCCTGCACCTTCAGGTTGGGCAAATCAACATCAAACAGGTGCACCTTGCGGTGGCGCCCTAACAAGTCACCCCGGGGTCCAAAGGTAAAGCAGGTATTATAAACAAAATCTCCATCTCTTTCGGGTATAGAACCGCCCACCAGCACAATATCCAGCTGGTCCGCCACCCGGGACATCATTTGCACCGTTTCTCCCTTGGAATAAGACTCCGCATAAGAGGGGAATAAATGCGTCTCATAAGGGCAGTTAAACATTTCCGGCAGCACTACCACCTGCGCACCCTGCCTGGCTGCCCGACGCACCGAATCCTCGGCATGACTTATATTAAACCCCTTATCGCTGGTGACTTTGATCTGGCAAACTGCCAGCTTGCATTTATCCATCAACACATCCGCCCCTTTATACAACCGGATTAATATGCACCTACTGCAGATAATTTTATATAAGCTGCCTGTCATAATGTACAAAACCACTCTTTACCAATACACAATGGTAAAAAGTGGTTATATAAAAACTTACCACCCGGTAAACAGCGTTTGATAACTGTACTAGTTGGCAGCAACTAGGCCTGCACTACTTCCTTTACCTCGGGCACAGCTTGCTTGAGCGACCGCTCAATCCCTAGTTTAAGGGTATAGGTGGACATCGCTCACCCACCGCAGGCTCCTTTAAGTCTTACTTTAACTACACCATCAGGTGTAACATCTACAAGCTCAACATCACCGCCGTCACGCTGCAGCATGGGGCGCACCTTATCTAAAGCAGCTTGTACTTGTTCACGCACTGTTTACAACCTCCCTTCTTAAAAACTATTATAACAACAAAGGATTAATAATATTAGCTCGTCCAAACCGCAACTATTCCTATTTTAACTGCTATTTACCAGTGAAGCAATAGTAAAACTTTTGAATCGAACAATTCAGTCAACTTTAGTAAGCTATGTCGACCAGGTTTTAATTAAGATGGCGGCAGCTGTAAGTAAAGGTTAAACTTAGTAAAATCAATATCCTGTTGTAACTCCGCCAGTACCTGCTGCTGCAGGGCAATTTGCCCGCGCAAAGTATCTAATACGACTGAACCTTCTGATCTGTTTTCCTTTTGCGCATCCTGCTGTTCAAGCAGCGTCTTTTCTTGCTCTAGAAGTACGTTTAATTGTTCTTGGGCCTGCTGCAAATCAACAGTCAAATCCCTGGAGGTAGATTGAATATTCGACTGCCCCAAATTGCTTAATTCATTGATAAACCCGTCCACACTATCCGTAGGAATGCGTAACACCCAGTACCGTCCGTTTTGCTGAGGCTCAGTTTCCACAAAGCCGCCGTACCTGGCAACTGTTTCACTCACCGTGGCTGCTGTATTTGACTGGGTTTTCAGCACCACCGTAGCGGTAAACTCCCTGGCCACATGAAGATTAGTTGCTGCCGAAAGCTTATCATTCTCTGCCTTGCCGGCAGCATCCTCTAAATCGTCTTGGGGTACGGCCATAATGGAAAATTGAGGTTCATTACCGTCCGACTGCCCCTGCGGAGCTGCCAATTCACGGGCTACCTGTTTCCCAGGGGCACCGGTGTCTTCTCCACCACCTGCAGCAGGCATGGCATCAGTACCACCGTCTTCCGCAGCGGACGCAGGTTGTTCCCCTGCTCCTATATTAGTAGTATTTACCTCCTCCTTTGATACACCAGGGCTAACCAAATCACGCCGGTTTGTATCAGGGACATTATTATGCACCGTATCAATATCTTTAGAAGTTTTCTCCGGGGCGGTATCCAAAACCGGGTCGCCATCCACAGCACCGCCCCCAAAACGTTCCACCCGGTCAGCCGTATTTTGGCCGGCGCTCAACTGGAAGGCAGTATCAAATACCCCGTCATCGTTTTTGTCATAGTAAAGAACGGTGACACCAACGGTGATAAATAGCACCGCCGCGGCAGTAAGTATTTTAAGCCATTTACCCCGGGCCAGCCAGTACACCTGCCCGGTTGGGCTGCCGGTAACAGTGGGTGCGGGCAGTGAATCAATTTTTTGACGTAAATTATCGTGAAACTCCGGGGGCGGTACAACCTCGGGTAACCCCCTGACCAATTCCACGGCAGCAAGCAAATCATCATATTCCAACCTGCACGCCTCGCAGGCAGCAATGTGTTCCTCCACCTGTACTACCTGGGAAGATTCCAGCATGCCATCAATGTAAGGTGACAACATTTCATAGATATCACGACATTGCATTGCTCTTCCCTCCTTTGGTTTTATGACGATCGCTGCCCGGCAAAAGTTCCCCCTGCTTGCTCATCCTTTCCTTGAGAGCGTTTCTGGCCCGGCTGATGCGTGATTTTACCGTACCCAATGAACACTGTAACACACCGGCAATTTCTTCATAGCTCAATCCCTGCATTTCACGCATTATTAAAATCAACCGGTGGTCATCAGAAAGCTGGTTCAAACAAAACTGAACCTGTCGCTGCATCTCGCGACGCTGCACGGTTTCCTCGGGGGAATAGCTGTCGTCAGCAGTAGGCACATTGGCCGGTGAGGCGTCTATCATTTCATCCATAGAAACACTGCGCCGCCGCTGTCTTTTCCTGATTTCGTCCCGGCAAATATTGGAGGCAATACGGTAAAGCCAGGTGGAAAATGCAGCATCTCCCCGGAACCCTGCTAATGCTTGGTACAGTCGAATGAAGGTATCCTGGGCCAGGTCACTGGCATCGGCGTGGTTACCCATAAAACGATAAACCAAGCCATATATTTTACTTTCATAGCGACGCACCAGTTCGTCAAAGGCTTCCAGGTCACCATCTTTAGATTTTTGAACCAGCACCTCATCGGGAAGATGCACTTTATATTCACTCCAGTCCCATAAAAAAAACCAGGGGCATGCGTACTCCCCGGTAATTCTTCGACACGGTTAAACATACTTCCTGCCACGGGAAAAAGATGGTCTTTAGCATATGGGACGTGATTTAAAAAATAAAAAAGTTGGATTCGCATTAACGTTATATATGTCTATATATTCATACAATTGCAGAATAGAAAACAAGAGCATGAGAGAGCTAATCTAAGTAAACTGTTACACCAATTTAAACGAAAATTGTTTATTCTTGTGTTCGTTTGCTACCTATTTTCCTGGTTTCGATAAATTTAACCTTATCCACTCTTTTCCTTACTGGTTTAGGTAATACTATATACCTACGCAGATTTAATTTTGGACGTTCTTCCACATGGTTCAAAATTTTATTTTCATTTGCCAATGGGCTTGTCTTCATAAATAACCATGCACCAAAGCTCCACCAACCTAAAAATAGGAAATAGACAGGAATAGGGTACAGCCAGGACACAAAGTCATAGAGACCTGCATTGTGGACTACATATGCATAACCGATACTGTTACCAGCCCAGGCTGCAATATATGGGTATAAAAACCAACGTCTTTTAGGCAAAAAGTAGAGAAAAAGCATTACTGTAACTGTCCAGCTTGGAGGTGAAAGAGCAATATGTCCTAGAACATAGAATATTCCATGATTCTTAAACCACATAACATGTAATAGATTTTGCATTATACTTACAACAATAACATCACCTAGTCCACCTATAAGAAAACCATAAATAAAATAATTCTTATATTTTTTTCTTGGGATAAAAATTAGTGTAAGGATAAACGTCATCACTAAAAATGTTGGATAAAATAAGGTGGTTACAATAGGCATTGCCATCAATAAATCACCCCGTTATTGTTTACTCAAAAAGTATTTCAAAATGTCCATAGCAATATCAGCAACTACTCCAGCTATAAGACCTTTGCTAGCCTGTCTTTTAAGTTCAAAATGGGAACCTCTTTCATTCTTAATTTTTATATTTTGCTCCAAGTTAGGATTTTATATTAATGTTTATGGCAAAATAAAGCTAAGAACCGAGCATAAAACTGGAAAAAAACCATTGCCAGCACCCCTGCTTTAACCTTGCCCTTTAGTTGTACAGGCTAAAGGGTAAGAAAGAAAGGATGTTGACAATGGCTCAGGCGTGTCTGAGTGAGTCGTGCGTGCCTAAAATCAAAATTCAGACACGCACGATTCATCAAAATAAAAAGGGTTCGATGAAGTATTATTACTTCTCTCAAACCCTTGATATATCTAGATTTTGGTGCCGAAGGCGGGAGTCGAACCCGCATGCCCGAGGGCGCACGATTTTGAGTCCCTCAACATTACCGGAAGCATCGGGAATGCAACGTACTCTACCGGAATCCTCAGCCCCCCCAAAACCTTATATAATGCGGGTTTTCGGCACTTAAAACCCGGAAACCCACGTCACTCCAAGGCTCTCTCAAAAGAGCGGTTTTGACATCAATTTTGGACGTTGGAGGGATATTGGAGGGATATTCAGGAGGGGTATCCGGACCGTCTGCCATTGAAACGTCGAACGTGTATTATCAAAACCAATATTGTAACAGTCATCCTACCATTGACAAATCTTTTCAGGAGTTGATGACTGTGAAAAATCAAGAATATTACGAGCAGCTTTTTGAGCCGTATCCCGATGTAGTTACGCTGGATGAATTCAGAGCCATATTGGGCGGCATTGGAGAAACCACGGCACGAAAGATTTTGCATGGGAATCATATAAAGTACTTTTTCATCCGTAGTACCTACAGGATACCTAAAGTGTGGGTTATCGAGTATGTGTTAAGCGAGCATTACGCTGAGTATCGGCAAACGTTAAAAGTACAGGTTTAGCAGTAATTAAAAATGAATGGACAAAGAGGACATAGGTTTAGCGCTTATGTTCTCTTTTTTATATATCACTTCTGGCAGGACCACCGCGATCAAAAGCTGACCCAGCTTGTCTTCTGCGACCTGTCCACTCCCAAGAGCGACGGGAATTTCAACGTCTATGACGACATGCGCCAAAAGCTCACGGCCCGCGGCGTTCCCGCCGACGAGATTGCTTTCATCCACGACGCCAACATGGAAACCCGCAAAAAGGAGCTGTTTGCCAAGGTGCGTACTGGACAGGTGCGCGTCCTTGTTGGGAGCACCTTTAAGATGGGGGCCGGAACCAACGTGCAGGATAAGTTAATTGCGCTGCACGACCTGGACTGCCCCTGGCGGCCCCGCGACCTGGAGCAGCGCAGCGGCAGGATTGTCCGCCAGGGCAACAACAACGACGAGGTGCATATCTTCCGGTACGTGACGGAAAATACCTTTGACGCTTATCTCTATCAGATTTTGGAGAACAAACAGCGGTTTATCTCACAGATCATGACCAGCAAATCCCCCGTAAGAAGCGCCGAGGACATTGACGAAACGGCCCTTTCCTACGCGGAAGTCAAGGCACTGGCGACGGGCAACCCGCTCATCAAGGAGAAGATGGATTTAGACATCCAGGTTTCCAAGCTGAAGCTGTTAAAAGCCAACCATTTAAGCCAGCGTTACGCTTTGGAGGACAGATTGCTCAAACACTTCCCCCGGCAGATCAAATCCACCGAGGAACGTATTACGGGCTATGAAAAGGATATTGCCCGATATGAAAGGCACAGCGCCTTGCCCCTCGCCGAGGGGATGCCGAGGAAAACAAATTCGCGGGCATGACGATCAAAGGCATTTTCTACCTCGAAAAGGCCAAGGCGGGCGCGGCCATCCTGGAAGCCTGCAAGCTGATGACCTCGCCGGAGCCGCAGAAAATGGGAAGCTATTTGGCGGCTTTCCGATGCTGTTTTCCTTCGACAGCTTTAACAAGAAGTATCAAATCACGCTCCAGGGCGCTCTCAGCCATACGGTGGCCTTGGGCGCGGACGTTCACGGCAACATTATAAGATTGAATAATGCTTTGGCCGAAATGCCGAAAAAACTGGAGTATTGCCGGGAACAGCTAAAAACCCTCCGTCAGCAGATGGAAACGGCCAAGAAAGAAATTGGCATCCCCTTTGAGAAGGAGCAGGAGATGCAAAACAAATCCGCGCGGCTGCATGAACTGAACATCCTGCTGAATATGGACAAAACGGAAAACGAGATGGTGGACGACCAACCGGACGAGGACATGGATATTCCCGAAAAGAAAGCTGTAGGCTATGAACGGTAATTGCTGAATACGCTTTAGCAGTTTTGACTTTCTATTTTCCCAAGCTTAGCGCTTTTCCTTCTCCATTCCGGCAAGGGAAAAATCAACGAAGCTGCACCTGTTTGAAAGCGCCATTGACCTTTTGTCCTATGACACATTGGAGCTGCTGGCTGGCAGGGATTGGCGGTGGGAAAACTGCCTTTCCTTGGCGGGTATTTACAGGCCGAAAAAGAACATTGAAGAAAGTACTCTGCCCACCGCTTTGACGCAGTACCTCAAGGATTATCCGCAAATAAGTGAAATTGCCCTGCATCTGGACAACGACGCACCGGGAAGGCTGGCGGCAAAGACCATCAAGGCCCTCCTTCCCTCCACCTGCACCATTACCGACGAGCCGCCCCAGCGTGGGAAGGATTACAACGATTATTTGAAAATGATGTTGAGAGGGCGGCACGGGCCGGAGCGATGATGACAAATGGTTTTATCCATACCTCCCTATCGCCCCCAAATAGCAATATGAAGAGAAAAATAAAACTCGGCAGTACTTAACCTCTTAGATGTATACAACTACACTCTAGAACGATATAATATAGAGTGTAATTGTATTAAGGGAGGAGGTGGTGCACAATGAAGCATATTGACAAAATCCAAGAGGTTCTCGAACAGAACAACGGAGTGATTACTGCTTCACAGGTCACCGCAGCCAATATACCCAGGCATTATCTGAAAAAAATGATGGACATGAAGCTCCTGGTTAAACTTGACCGGGGAATTTATAGCAAACCGGAAATATGGGAAGATGAAATGTATATCCTGCAATACAAGTACAGTAGAGGCATTTTTTCCCATGAAACGGCCTTGTACATTCATGGCCTGACGGACAGGACGCCTCTGAAATATGTCATGACGTTCCCCTATGGTTATCATGTCAAATCCCTCAAACAAGAAAATGTTATCATTCGAAAGTCCGTGCAAGATTTATATGAACTTGGATTGACCACCGGAATTTCTCCCTGTGGGAATCCGATCCGTTTGTACGATGTGGAACGGACACTTTGCGATATCGTCAAAGGGAATAACACCTGCGACATCCAGATCGTCAATCAGGCAATGAAGCAATACGCCAAAATGCCGGGGAAAAATATCCCGAAGCTATTCGACTATGCCGGGAAAATACGGGTAAAGCCCAAAATACTGAACTATATGGAGGTTTTGCTATGACAGCCAAAAACCCCATGCAATTGAAGGCCTATATTAAAAAGATGGCCGCCGAAAAAAACATTTCCGCCCAGCTTGTCATGCAAAACTATATGCTGGAACGGTTATTGGAACGTATTTCCGTGTCCAAATATCAATCCAATCTGACTTTGAAAGGCGGCTTTTTGATTTCAGCCATTGTCGGACTGGATACAAGGGCGACGATGGACCTGGATACCACCATCAGAGGTTTTGACGTTACCCATGATACGGTCAGGAGAATTTTTGAGGAAATAGGCGCCACTCCCATTGAGGACAATGTCAAATTTGAAGTGCTGAATACTTCCGATATACGGGAAGGCGACGATTATCCGGGAATCAGAGTAGCGATGAGGGCCAATTATCCGCCACTGGCTGTTCCCCTTTCCGTGGATGTTACGACTGAAGACAAAATCACTCCCCAAGCAATAGAATACACCTTCAGACTTTTATTTGAGGACAGGACGATCAAAATCATGGCGTATAATCTGGAAACCGTGCTGGCCGAAAAGCTGGAAACCATAGTGACCCGTGGAATTGCCAATACCAGGCCGAGAGATTTTTATGACATTTACATTTTGTATCAGCTTAGAGGCCATGAATGCGACAGGTCAGTATTAAAAAGCGCGTTGGCGGAAACCGCGTCCCGACGCAAGAGTCTTGCCGTCATGTCAAATTATAAGGCTGTTCTGAACACCATTGCGGAAAGCGAACAAATGAAAGGGTTTTGGCGGAAATACCAAAAAGACTTTGACTATACGAAGGACATTGATTTTACGGATATCTGCCATTTGATTGTTCAAATTTTAGATGAAATTGGTTTTTCGGAGATACAATAAAACTCTATTTCATTGAAATTTTGAGTTTGTTTGTGTTTTTTAAATTCCTGTAGGGACTGAGCCATCCGATTTCTACAAAATCAAAAATGATCAGATGGACATCATCCGTTCTCTGCACCAAATGCTTGGGCGATTTTCGTTTTTGAATGCAGAGTTTATACCACCGAATAAATACCACAGAGTGTTCGTGGAGAAATGGATTTGATTCTGTACCAGAAATTTAGAGGAGGTGGAGGATGTCATTTTCGGAAATTAGTATTTATCAGGTAAAGCCAGATAAGACGAATGAGTTTGAAGCTATTATGAAAGACGCTGTTCAAATGATGAAAGTAATAGACGGTTGTCAATCTCTTCGACTTATACAGCGTACACACTATATAAAGGATATGAAAACGATTAAGGATGGACTTCAACCCGACAAACTTACTCGTATTGTAAAATGCGTTCGCTATGCGCTCTACTGGGAATTCGATACAGATAAAAATTATGGTAAAGCACAAAAACAGTTGTATGAAACTCATTGGAAAGCGATAGAAAAGTGCTTGATTGTTCCGCATGATAAAATCTTAGGTGAGGTAATCATTTAACAGTAAAAGACCGACAAATTTCAATTTAACGAGCAAGCCACTTTCTATAATGAGCATAATGAGAAGCGTACAAGTTCCGGTTTAGCAGAGGGATTATAAAACCATCCCAAAGGAGCAAAAAATGGATTTTAATATAAACACTTGGATGAAAGGATATTTGGACGGACTGAAAGCTCTTTTCGGTTCCCGCCTGCTGTTTGCCGGGCTTCAGGGAAGTTATGGACGGGACGAGGCAACAGCCGGCAGCGACATTGACGCGGTTGTCATACTGGATCAGGTCACTCCGGGAGATCTGAAAGCCTACGGCGCTATGCTGGACACCCTTTTTTACCGGGAGAAGGTGTGTGGATTTATCTCCGGCCGACAGGAGCTGCTGAATTGGGAACGCTCCGATCTGTTCCAGTTTTATCATGACACCACGCCGGTTTTCGGAAGCATTGATTTTCTGCTGCCGCAGATCAATCAGGAGGATATTCACCGCGCCATACGCATCGGGGCCTGCAACATCTACCACCTGTGCGGGCATAACATGGTGCATGAGAAAGACGCGGAGATATTGAAAAACCTTTATAAATCAGCTGCTTTTACCGTGCAGGCGGTCTATTATGACCAAACCGGCGCCTACATAAAGCAAAAGGCGGAGCTGATCCCCTTGCTGCACCCCCAGGAACGGGAGATTTTGCAGACCGTCATCAATCTTAAGCAGCAGCCGAATATGGCGCAGACTGAGTTTGAGCGGCTCTCTGATCTGCTGTTCAATTGGGCGGCGGGGTTGATTATTGAGTACAAGATTGAGTGAAATTGAGCGAAAATCAGAATTTTAGAGGCATTTTCTATGAATATCGTACAAGTTACAGAAAATAAAAAAGAATATATTGACCTATTGTTGCTGGCGGATGAGCAGGAGGATATGCTAGATAAGTATCTTGAGCGAGGCGAAATGTTTGTTTTGCATGACGATGGAGTTAAGGCCGAATGTGTGGTCACCAAAGAAGCGGATGGAACTTATGAAATAAAAAACATTGCGGTTCAGCCGGATTGCCAGCGGAAAGGCTATGGGAATGCCCTGATTGAATTTATGTTCTCCCACTACGCCGATTGCCGCGTTATGCTTGTCGGAACAGGCGACAGCCCCAAGACTTTGAATTTTTATCGGAAGTGCGGCTTTACAGAGTCCCATCGGATGAAAGATTTTTTCATTGATCATTATGATCAGCCAATCTATGAAAATGGAAAACGGATTGCCGATATGATTTATCTGAAAAGGGAACGATGAATCCAAGCCTTAAAATTTCCAATTATTATTATATAGAACTAATGATCGAGGTGATTCTATGGTTATAAAGCGAGCAACGATTCAAGATACGAAAACGATAAGCCATATTCATGCCTCCAGTTGGGAAAGCGCTTATAGGGGCATTATTCCCCAGCAATATCTCGATGAATTACAAAATGATTTTTGGGTAAAGGCTTTTCAAGGCTGGATTGAGGCTAATACCGTAACTGTGCTGCTTATTTATGACCAAGAATTAGCCGTTGGATGTATTGCCTACGGAAAGTCAAGAGATAAGAAATTGCCTGAATGGGGAGAAATTGTTTCGATTTATCTTTTGCCGGAGTATCTTGGAAAAGGATATGGGCATAAACTCTTGAAAGCCGCCCTGGATGATCTGAAAATTGCCGGGTATAACGACGTTTATTTATGGGTTTTAGAAAATAACGAGACAGCCAAAAAATTTTATGAGCGAAACAGTTTCACGTTCAATAATGAGAAATACTCCTTTGAAATAATGAAGGAGCCTTTTAAAGATATGCGTTATGTTTTTAGTTTCAATAGCACCCAAGTATAAACATGCTCGGAAATCAAATAAAGTTACATTGTTTATAAAATAGGAGTACATATGATTAGAAGGTTCAAAATTGATGAATTAGACATAGTTATGAAAATATGGCTTGAAAGCAACATAGAGGCTCATGATTTTATTAGCAAAAGTTACTGGCAGGGAAATTATGAAGTGGTTAAAGAGATGTTGCCTAATGCAACCATATTTATTTACGAAGATAACAGTATAATTCAAGGATTTGTTGGGTTGATAGAAGGTTATATTGCTGGGATATTTATTAATGCAAGTAGCCGATCCCAGGGCATAGGAAAAGCTCTACTTGATTATGTCAAGGCGAACCGCTCTGAATTGTCGTTGCAAGTTTATAAGAAGAATGCTCGTGCGGTTAAATTTTACCTAAGAGAAGATTTTGCCGTTTCAAAAGAGCAAATTGATGAAAATACTGGTGAAGTAGAGCTTATAATGAATTGGACAAAATGAATAGCAAGTTATCCGAGCTTTTGGCATTGAGAAATCAGCGCCTTTTTCTTTTCATGGAATCAGCTACAAGCATTACGGGCAGGAGCGACGACCTCCTGCTCTTTCTTTTTTCGGCAGGTGATACAAGAACAATCGTAACCCACACCCAACACAAGACCGCTGTCTTGTGTTGCAGCAAGCACTGAATTTGGTCTCCCAAATTCGTTTGTTAGGGGCTTTCGCCCCTAATACCCCCCTTCATGTTGCACTCCCATCAATAAAGAAAAGAGGTGTTGTGAATGAACGAACTTCAACAAAAGTGGCGGGAGGAATTTCGCGCCCTCATCGAGTGCAAGGACACCCATCCTGCGCGAAAGGAGCCGGAGCGATGAGAAAACGAGGTATCCGCGTTCAAGTCTGGCTGAATAAAGAAGAAAATACACGGCTTCATACCAGCGCCAAAAAAGCGGGATTGTCACAGGAAGGTTATCTCCGTTCCCTTATCAACGGCTATGTGCCCAAGGAGCTGCCCCCTCCCGACTATTTTTCCATGACGCGGGAATTGCACGCCATCGGCGGCAACCTGAACCAGATTGCGGCCAAGGCCAATGCCACCGGGCTATTGACAAGACGGCATTTCAAGATGAAGCCAACCGGCTCAGAAAGGCGGTACAGGATATTATGAAGGCGGTCACAGCGCCGGAAAGGAGAACCTGATGGATAAGAAAACACTACTAATAAACCGCATCCACCGGAACTTTACGGACTACAAGGAAAAGTTGCTCAAAGTGGACGGCGAAGGCATTTTTGAAAAAACGGAGGAAATCGCAGCCTATACCCAGGCCCACAGGTATTTGACAGTAAACCATCACTATGAACTGGAGGAACTGGATTACCTCCTGCTATTTCAAAATCCCCTGGAGGTTGTAACCGACCAATATCGGGAGGAATTCCGGTATGCGGGAAATATGCTTGAGCTTATCGTGGCGAGAATCTGTGATAAGCAAGATGGCCTCCGAATAAGCCGCTTTCATCCAGGGTATAGATCCGGCCCTCATCGAAAACCCTTAAGCTTGCCGCCGCTTGTTTTGTCTCATCATACTCTATCTCGGCAACCTTTTTAGCATCAAAACTCGCATAGGCTTTTAAAGAATATTGGTCCCCTTGAGCGCAGGCCGTCAGAAATTGCTCCAGTGATTCCGGCCGGCACGGAAAAAAGATGTAATTTGACCCGCTGTGGCTGAGTGAGGCGGTATATCGAGCAGGCAGGTTTTTTTCCTGGATATATTGCAAATCAAAGCGCAAACCGTTATCCAGGGTGTAGCGCCATGCCGTATATTGATAGGTCTCATCTTTTACCACTTCATCGGCCTTATAGCCGTTGATTATATCGCTAAAAGTTAATTCTCCATTTGCCAGCAGGCGCAGTGACTCTATATCCAAGGTGCGTTGGCCACCGGCTTCGTTTAACATAGGGGAAGCACCTGCCTTATCGGACAAGGTTAGCCCCCCGTCACCCACCACTTGTATGGTTGCTCCCTGGTTTTGCTGATCATCAGCCTTGGCGCTCGTTAAAGTCATCACGCCCAGTAAAATAACAAGCCCTGCGGCCAGAACCGAAATAGTCTTTAATGTCTTGGGGCGATTGATAATCATGCTAATTCTTGTCTTAATTCTGCTTTTCCCGTTTGCCATTGCTGTAGCCGTATTAAGAATGGCAACTTTCTTGTGACAGGCGTTAAACAAGATAAGGAGCGTATGACCATATTCAAGGCTTTCCTTTTCATCCAGGTAACGCAACACCC
Organism: Desulfoscipio gibsoniae DSM 7213; assembly: GCF_000233715.2. Classification (GTDB taxonomy): domain Bacteria; phylum Bacillota; class Desulfotomaculia; order Desulfotomaculales; family Desulfallaceae; genus Sporotomaculum; species Sporotomaculum gibsoniae. The sequence goes on along the minus strand of NC_021184.1, from coordinate 1,285,172 downwards.
GGTCATCGCAGCTTAATTCGGAATCATCGCGGGAAGCCAGAGCCGCCATCCATACCAGGGGATTAAACCAGTAAATAATACAACAAATATTCCGAAGCAGAGAGAAAAGATTGTCTTTCTGTTTGAAGTGGCAAAGCTCATGCAGCAATACATGTCTTAGTATTGTCCTGTCTGTTTTGGCCTCCGGCGTGATGGCAATGTAAGAGCGAAACAGGCCGACCAGGCAAGGGGAAGTCAAGTGATGGGAAATAACAACCGGCAATGGAGTTTTTATCCCGACCTGACGGCATAGGTCACGGTAGAAGGGGATCTGGTCAAATGATAGCTCTATAGCCGACTGGCGCAACCTGCGTTGGAATACCCTGTTCAGGATTAGCATGTATACAAACACAGCCAAAGCACCGATTACCCATAAGATAAACAGCATTTGGAACAAGTCGATTTTTTCTATATAACTAGTATTTTTTTCAGTTCTAACCTGTACCGCTGTGTTGCTTTGCGGCTCGGAATATGTCAGTGGCTCAATAAAAGGAGAAGAAAATGTTTGCAGATCCGATCCATGGGTTTCAACCGTTGTAATAGGCGGAGGTTGGATAATGTTCATAACACTGAATGGGCTGGAGATATTCAACGGGATCAGAAGCCGTATGAGTACCAAAATCCAAGCCGCATATTGCCAGGTGGGTCGTAGTTTTCCCCTAAACACCATGCGCAATACCAGCAGTACGGCAATCAACAGGGATGAGGTCAAAGTAATTTGCAGTAAAAGGCGTAAAATATTCTCTATCATACTTGGCCGCCTTCCTTTGATTGTTTTGCTTCTTGAAGTGCTTTCATCAGTTCATCGATTTCTTCCTCGTCCAACTGCTCATTTTTTATCATGGTGGATACCATCAGGCCCAAGTTTCCGTTCCACAGTTTTCCTACAAAAGAACGGGTTTCCCCGGTCACGGCTTCATTGTAGTCCAGCAAAGGATAATAAAGCTGCGGATTGGCATCCTCCCTTCGCAATGCGTCCTTGGCTTCCATGCGCTTGAGAAAGGAAAAGATGTCATGTCTGGTCCAGCCGGTTTCCTCCTTGAGCGCATCTTCAATTTGGCGGCAGGAAAGGGGTGAGCTTTCCCAAAGGAGCCTCATAATCTTCCATTCCGCGTCTGAAAGGGTAACCTTCTTGCTTATCATGACCTCAGTCCTCCATTCTTATAATCTTTATATCTTCCTTGGTAATGGCACGGATATAGGGATTAATTGTCCGGTTTACCAAGCTGATTACCTCTTTTGCCGACAGATATACATAATTATGTCCTTGGTAGTCCCCAAAACTGCTGTAAGGCAGGGTTTGCACCGTAAAATCTTTTTCCGGGTCAAGCTGCATAACCTGGCGGGCGAACCATTGCATATCTCGCAGCGACAAATCGGTTTCCACATGCTGTTGAAAGATATCGGCAAATTCAGGAATTTTAGAAATGCTGGAACCGGTTAACAATTCATCAACCAAGGCCATAAGAAAATGCTGTTGTATTTCTATACGGCCTATGTCGGCGTTTATGTAATTCCTGTATCTCACCAACTGCAAAGCCTTGTTCCCATCCAAAATTTGCAAGCCCTTTTTAAGATGAATGTGCAAGTCCTGGGCCGGGTCATCCCAATTCATGTCTTGGGGAACAGAGAATTTCACTCCCCCTATGGCATCGACCAACTCTTTAAAAGCTTCAAGGTCTACCACAATATAGTAATGGGGTGAAAAACCCAATATGGATTTAATTTCTTCTTTTAATTGCTCCACGCCACCAACAGCATAGGCATCATTGATCTTTTTGGGATTTCGCGGCACATCCACCTGCGTATCTCTTGGCACTGAGACAATATTGATCTTATGGCCGACAGTATCCAAGGAAACAACCATAATGGTGTCAGTGTGATAGCCGTCTTTGTCAGTTCCTATCACCAGAAATGTATAAAAGCCATCCTTGTAACCTTTGTCTGGCATAACCGGCCCGTCTCCGTTCTCCAAACTGGTCATACCATAGCCTTGGTTAAGTCCCGGTGGACGGTTGAAGTACGTCCCTATAACAAAACCAAGTGTAAAAAAAATTGCCAGTACAGATAAACCTATTATTAACAACAAGCGCAACTTCTTCCTGAATGAGCGATCTGGGAGATGGGGTGCGTTATGATTTTCCGAAGCTAAAACTGTTTTATTGCTAGAATGACCGAATCGACTCATGATAATAATCCTTTCAAATCACATAAATGCAGATAATCAGCGTTTTTTGATTCTTTATTATAAAAAATACACGCTCCATGGAGTAAAATAGCAGTAGGCAGATGCCTACTGCTATTTTACTCCTCTGTTTCCGTTTCTGTCAATGAATTTTGTAAGATGCAATAATAGTTTGTCGATGACAGGTACTGCCTATAGATAAAAGAAAAATCCACGCCGCCGTTTTCCTTTTCAAAAAATAGGATAGTGGAGGGTGTATTAAGTTTTAGAATGCGGCGGTATCAGGAGGTTGCCGCCGTGTTAAATCTGCATCGACATTATTCATCATTATGTGACCAATTAAAAAAAGCCTAAAATGTATATGGAATAATTACAGCCTGCTGTGTGCTCACACACATTATACAATAGGAAATATATTCCTTTATGCTCGATTGGTTTTTATCCAGCCGGGCTTTTTTGCGTTTTATGGCAAATTATTTTTCGCATTTTGCCGTCTGTTCGTTGCTGTTAAACCGTGAGAAATATTCAATTATGAATTTACTGAAATCACGAGCTGCCATTGACAAGTAATGCTCTTTAGCCCACGATAACCAAATGGTTCGCTGACAAGTGGGATTTTCAATATGCACTTTTACCAGTGAGTCCGTATTAATGCTATCCCACCAATACGCCGGAATAAAGGCGTTACCAAATCCGGCTTTTACCAGACTGCATATTACTTCAGGAGTAAAGCTTTCAAATGCAATATTAGCAATCTTGGGAATGAATCCGGCTTGTTGACAAAAATCGTCTGTAATCTCCCGAAGCCCGTACGCTGCGGTCTGGCGAATAAATGGTTCATTAGCAACTTCTTTCAGTTGTATACTCTTTCGACCTGCTAAACGATGCTCTGGTGGTAAAGCCAATAAGATTTCTTCATTTTTTAAAGGCTCACAATGAATTCCTAATTGGTCAATAGGCTGAGTAGAAATACAGAGGTCAATTTCGCCATTCATTAGTCGTTCTTGTATTTCCAGATGCTGTGTAGCTTGAAGAAAACGAAAATTAACATGTGGATGAAGCGTTAGATATTCTCTAAAGATGTATGGTAATTGCGGGGAGGCTGTGGCGCCTACCGTAACGCTTCCACGGTCAAGTCCCGCCAAATCTGCCACCTCACGTTGTCCTTCCTCTAATTCTCTAAAGCTTCGTTCTACTCTTTTAAGAAAGGTTTTACCAAACTGATTAAGTCGTATTCTTCTTCCTTGGCGCTCAAATAAAGGAACTCCTACACTTTCTTCCAAACGTGCGATTGTTTTGCTAAGAGAGGGTTGGGCAATGTATAGTTCTTCTGCTGCACGGGTTACATTTTCCAACCGAGCAACAACTTGAAAATATCTCAATTGAAGCAAGTCCATAATATATCTGCCCCCTTAATAGCTTAAAAGCTATAACGACATGATTAATTATATATTTATGTTTATAAGCAGTCAATGTTATATTTATAAAATAGGTTGTGTGAAATCCATATGAATTAGAGGTCTGAAAAACAATGTTGTGTTCTAAAATCTTGGTTGCCTATGATATTTCATGTTTTCGGACATAGGAATGGGAATTGGCCCTTTGCTGGTAGGATTTATCATTCCTTTCATTGGTTACAGAGGAATGTATACGTTTGTGGCAATTATTGCGATTGCATGCCTGTTGTTATATTACTTAGTGCATGGAAGAACAACAAAAGTTGGGAAACATGTCATTATGAAAAGCGAGCCCTTGATGATGGAGCATGGAGAACATTGAAAGAAGTTAGTTAAGCGTAAAAGAAGCCCAACTTGTTAACAGGGTGGGTAAGAATGGAATCTTATAAGAAATTATTTGGTTAGCGTGATAACCAACCATAAGATATTTGATAGAAGGGAGAATCGGACAATGGGTTCGGTATTAAGTGACCTGAAAGGAATTGACAAGTTATTCTATAAAACCATGCTTAAGGATCTATTCTCTGATACCTGCACGGTAAAATTCTGGGACGGAGAAGAAGTAATTTACGGAGAAGGCGACAGTAAGTTTAAATTAATTTTGCATGAGCCTATACCTAAAGCAGATATCATTGCCGATCCTTCGTTAGCCTTTGGGGAAGCCTACATGCACCAAAAACTAGAAGTAGAAGGCGATATTCAAAAAATCATAGAGTCCTTGTATCATAACCTGGACAGTTTCTTGGGTAAAAATAATATGTCCACCAAGGTTGCCAAAAAGATTTCTAATAACATTAAGAAAAGTAAGAAAAATATCCAACATCATTATGATATTGGTAACGAATTTTATAAATTATGGCTGGATGATACAATGACCTATTCATGCGGGTACTTTGAATCTGATGACGACACATTAACCCAAGCTCAAAAAAATAAAGTGAATCACATCCTTAAAAAACTTAATTTAAAAGAAGGCCAAACATTGCTGGATATTGGTTGCGGCTGGGGAGAATTGATCATTTCCGCTGCCCGGAACCACAAGGTTAAGGCCATGGGAATAACATTAAGCTCAGAACAATTGAGCGCAGTAAAGAAGAAAATAGAAAATGCCGGGCTGGATGATCTGCTTGAGGTCAAGCTTATGGATTACAGGGAATTGAAAGACAGAAAATTCGATAGGATAGTAAGTGTCGGCATGATCGAGCATGTGGGTAAAGACCGTCTGCACGAATATTTTTCTAATATTAACAATTTATTGAATGCAGGGGGATTATCTTTGCTGCATTGTATTACCGGTATCAGGAATAATGAAGGCGGAACGAATTCCTGGATTGATAAGTATATTTTCCCGGGCGGCTACATCCCTAATTATCGGGAATTGATAGGCCATATGGCCAAGGAAGAATTTTATTTGTTGGATGTGGAAAGCTTGCGCCGGCATTACGGCAGAACTTTAGAAAATTGGGCCAAAAATTTTGAACAGGCTTTGCCCTTGATTCAAAAAAGCAAAGATGAAGTATTTATAAGAATGTGGAGATTATATCTCAATGCCTGTGCAGCATCTTTTAATTGCGGGAAGTTAGATATTCACCAGTTTCTATTTTCTAAAAATATAAATAATGAAATTCCCTGGTGTAGAAATTATCTGTACCAATCATAGCTGACTTGCAATGGTACAGATAAAGTTACCAGCTACAACTTTAATAGACTTAAGGCTCAAATTCTTTGCCTACATAAAGTAATTCGTTAGCGGTCAGAATGATGATCAAGGAATTTTATTTGCAATTGCGATATTATGAAATTCTGCCAGCGTTTTGTTTAAATTATTTTTTAAATCCATTCTTTTGTGAGAATTTTTAAGACATTCCGGACGATTTTTTGTTCAATATTTTTTAGTTAGTTTTGTCCTTGCAGGACTATGACAATTAGTCTTATGTGAGATAATTAAATATTCGATTGTCGCTTTTTGCTGGATATGAAAGAAAAACAACAGCTTTTGTTATGAAAAAAGAAAGCCGTAATATCGGGATAAAGACAGCACTAAAAAATTATTTTTTCCAGACCCTGTTTTTCGTCCTTCTCATTTCAATGTATAGGGCGAGAGGGCAAGACAGCTTTCCCCTCACGGTCTTTGACAAGTGAATAGGTGTCTTTCCGGTACGTTCCCCGTATGCCCTGAAAAGGGAAGCCATATTGCAGGTACGCCAAGACCACCTGTCCGGCATCAGCCGAATCACAGCCGAGGTATCAATGCCGTCATGGATTGGATGAAGGTAAGGTGCGAACGATCAATACCGTGCAATGATAAATGTCGGTTGCATTTAAGGTGAAACATACGGAGGGATAATGATACTTCCGTCCAGCCACAGTCCGAGCGTGATAAAACCGTCGCAGGCAATGGGGGTGGCCTGCCAGTATGGGGGGAGGTGAAACTCCTATGAGGACGATCAGCCGACGTCCGCCGGATAAGCCCATAAAATGATAACGGCGTCAGCCTGAAAGAGATCCAGGAGTGTTGGGGCACAGTGATATTTCCACCACCTCGAATATCTACACCCACCTGGATTTCAGCTCCAAGGTCGCTTCGGCCAACGCCATCATCGGCGTATATCCTTCCTGACATCCCTCCAAAGCGGGCGGAATGCCAGGTGAAAAGGGAGCTGAGAGCACTGCAAATATGCTCTAAATGTATTATGTGACGGTATGCTGGACGGCAAACAGGAAGGTGCGGCAAGAAAAGAAAAAGCCCTCGAATCCGCTTATATCGCGGTTCAAGAGCGATTATTTCTGGTGCCGATGGCCGGAGTCGAACCGGCATGGAAGTTATCCGCCGCATTTTGAGTGCGGTGCGTCTGCCAATTCCGCCACATCGGCAAGTTTATTTCAATTTCCCTCTCCCTAATCCGAGTTTGGAATTTGGAGGGATATGGTGGAGGGATATTAAAAACCCTAGAGACTATTCAGTTATCAAGAACCCAGCAACCACGCAGGTTTGGAAGCCACCAACCGGTCGAAAAGGGCTTTTCACGCAGTAGATTTTGAGTCGTGTGCGTCTGCCAGTTCCGCCACTTCGGCATACTCAAACAGTCAACATTACTTTATACATGGTTTTCTCGGTGACCTGCAAGAAAGATTGTAACATAGTTTAGTTAACGTTGTCAACTGCATTGTATTACTAACTTCTACCTTATCGAATATACTGCATACCTATATGGTGATAGTGATAATATCGTTCCATCCCCAACAACTTGAAAATTATCATTGAACTTGCTTGTTTTTCTTTTTTTTGCTTAGTTTCCTGAAAACAGCCACCACAACAAGTGCCATTACGCCGGTAATTAAATATGGGTAATAATCAATAAACAACTCCTCTAATTTCATCCAGTTTTGCCCAATGACTAAACCAAACGATATGAGCAGGATTATCCAACAGGCAGCTCCTACCGCCGCCATGCCCATCGCTGTAATAAAAGGCATTTTACTTATACCGGAAAGGTAGGGCACAACACTCCGGGCCACCGGTAAAAAATAAGCGATAAAGATTGCGTATGGTCCGTATTTATCAAACCACTTTTCCAGGTTAGCGATTTTACTAGGTGTTATACGTACATAACGGCCGTATTTCTCTATAAACGGCTTGCCAATTTTCCGCCCTATAGTGTATCCCGAGGAAAATCCCCCCAGTGTTCCGGCCATAGCTACTATAAAAATTTGAGCAAAATTAAAAATGCCTATATGTGAAAAATAACCTGATAAGGTAAGCATTGTCTTTGATGGCATAGGAATACCAAGGGTATCAATAAACATAGTAAAAAAAAGTGCCCAGTAGCCGTAAAGATCAACCAGTTCCATGGCCACACTTTTATAGTCCACATTCTCCTCCTGAAACCACGATCATTTAATCATAACTAATGTAAAATGGGTTGGCAATACTCATTATTATATTAATATGTTATACATACATCTATACCGGCAGCATTTAAAGGCTGCCGGTATTTTCACTACGGAACCGATTATACTTTTTAAAGATACCGGTAATAATCCGCTGGTATGATAATCCATAAAAAGGGGTACAGGTATTACCTCATACCCTTCAATCTGGCCACCCGGTCCTGGATGGGCGGGTGGGTGCTGAACAGTCTAGCCACTGAAGCTCCGGAAAGTGGATTAACGATAAACAAATGAGAAGTCGCCGGGTTAGCCTGCATGGGAATACGATGCGCCGCGGATTCCAGTTTCAACAAGGCATTGGCCAGCCCATCCGGTGAACCGGCAATGCGGGCACCTGTAGCATCGGCCATATATTCCCTGGATCGGGAAATGGCCATTTGCACAATCATAGCAGCAATGGGTGCTATTATGGCCATCACCAGTCCACCCAACATGCCGCCGCCTTCCTCATCTTCACCCCTGCCCATGCCGAATATGAGAGCCCATTGAAAAGCGTTGGCCATCATGGTAATGGCACCGGCCAGGGCGGCCGCTATAGTACCCAACAGCACGTCTCTGTTTTTTATATGCGCCAGCTCGTGGGCCAATACACCCTCCACCTCGGACCGATTTAGCAGTCGCATAAGGCCCTCGGTAACAGCCACCGCCGCATGGGAGGGGTTTCTCCCGGTGGCAAAGGCGTTAGGTTGGTCCGATGGTGTTACATAAAGTTTGGGCATGGGGATACCAGCCCGCCGGGATAACCTTTGCACTATGTCATAAAGCTCGGGCGCCTCACCCTGGGAAACAGGGTAGGAGCGTGTCATTTTAATAGCAATTTTATCGCTGTAAAAGTAGCTGAAAAAGTTCATGGCCATCGCAATTAAGAAAAACAACATAGCGCCCGACTGGCCAAAAATGGCGTTACCCATTAACACCAGTATGATGGAAAGCGCACCCATTAATAACCATACTTTTAAGGTATTCATTTAAACCCTCCTTTTATTAATTTTAAAATTTAAATCGAAATATCGGGGAGAGCTGGATACCAGGCCGTCTGTATAGAGTAAAACCAAAGTTTTTTATATCATAATGGTTATTTCATTAATATATATAATTAGTGCATTCATAACGGCCATCCCCCTCAGCATTACCTGCCTGGACAGCACAGCCGCCTGGCTGGAATCCAGGCCGGTCGCAGCAGGCTGTAGTTGGGTGAGCTGCTCTTCCAACTGTTTTATTTGCTTCCGGATATAATCGATATTAATCGGGTTGTCCGGATGCCCGGCTTGATCTTGGTCCAACATGGTCATCTGTTCCCTTATTTCTTCCAGGGTAAACCGCTGCGCTTTCAAAGTCTCAATAATTTTAAGCCGGGCCAGAGTGTGTCCGGTATAGTAACGATAATTATTCTCCGAACGAATTGGTTTAAGCAAACCCAGGTTGGTGTAATAGTCAATGGTTCTCCTGCTTACCCCGGCAAGCTGGGCTATGGTACCGATTTTATAGTATTTCAACTCCCCAAGGCTATCACCCCCTAGCTATATTATATAATATGCACCAAATACTGTACAGTATAACGTTACACTTTAATTGCTGACCTGGATATGGCGAAAATATCACCACCCAGCGCCCAAAGGCTCGGGGATTGTAAACTTGATACCGTCCAGCGCACCCGGTGCAATCCACTTATTATACAATGAAAGCGGACATAACAAATGCTGCATACAGCCCACCGGTTAAAACCAGGGTTGAGGGACGAAGGGATTTTTTTATCTGCAGGCTAAGGTAAACTAACCCCGCCCCCGCCAGGGCCAGTAAAGCACTTATCAGAGCCAAATCGTTCAGCACCCAGGGCGTCAAAGCGATCCCCATGGCCGGGATCATGGAACTTTGAAACACCATAGCCCCGGTGATGTTGCCCAATGCCAGAGTATCCTTACCCTGGCGCACCCAGATAAGGCTGTTGAATTTTTCCGGTAGCTCCGTGGCAATGGGAGCAATGAAAATGGACAATATAAAAGGTGATATGTGCAAAAGTTCAGCCACGTGTTCTATACCATCGACAAAAAAGTGTGCACCGACAACAATACCCACCAAAGCAGTAAGCACCTGCAGCAATATCACCGAGGTTGCAGGCTGTTCATACTTTTTGGCAAAATGCAGTGGTTTGACTTCGGATTCACCCTGTGCACCTCCCGCTTTGATGGTACGGGAGACGTAAATAATGTATGCAAGTACCAATAATATAGCCACTGGCAATTTGTATGCAACCGGTAAAAAGGCTGCCAGTATAGCCACTGAGTAGACCAAGATAAAAAATTGCAGGTCCCTTTTCATAATGGTATCATCAATATGCATAAACTCCCGCTTTCGGCCGTTCACCGTATATACCAGCGCGGCGATGCCCGTGATGCACAGCGCCAGTGTAGCCAGCATAAACGGCGCGCCCAAAATGGCACCAATACCTATCTCATGTGCTGCATCTCCTGTGCCAAATAAAATAGCCATTACGGGTATCATTGCTTCCGGCAAAGCCGTACCCACCGCGGCCAGCACACTGCCCACCGCACCCTCGGATAGCTTTAATCTTTTTCCCAGCCACTCTATACCGTTGGTGAATATCTCGGCACTCAATAGTATTAGCGCCAGACCACCTACTAAATATAATAATATGAGCATATAACCATTTCCTTTCTATATTTATTGACCCGATTTATTACCTTGCTAATGAGTATTGTAACGCCAGGGCTAACGACTTATAGCATTTAAAATCGCCTCCAACTTCATTTTAAACACGTAGTATCGGCATCACTGCAGTATCCTGCCTCATTATAAGAGACTTGCGCATTTTCTAGCTAGCACGTTTTCCAATACATTTGTCCGGGGTATATAAAAAAGCGAGACCTTCACGCAAAAATCGTGAAGGTCTCGCTTAGCTCACTTAATAATTAAGCTATGTCAAACCGAGCCAAAGCTGTATTGACGATTTGACAACCCGTTAGGCCGGGCAGCTACTCCCCTTTAATAGCTATTTTACGTGGCCCTGCATATGCTGTCAATAGTATATTTAAGTTTTGGCTATATATAACCTTCAACATCAAGCCGGCTAGCTCAGTGTTCTCGCAGGTCGTATTTAGCATGGCCGCACCTTGCCTATTCGATGCAGGGTTCAGTGAAATTTTATTTTTTTAAAATTCCTTAATGTCATGTTAAGCCCCCGGCTTTTCAATTGGAATGATGGAACTTAGATATGTAAATCCAACAACTCTTGAATTGGAACGGCAAGGCCGGTAACCTTATCTACACCGTCTACATTCCTATGCCAATTGCCAAACACCACTCCCACCACCTGACCATTGTGGTCGAATACAGGACTGCCGCTATTACCGGGGTATATGGGGGCACTAATACCAAATACTCTGGCGGGCTTGTCCCCAAACAACCAGTATTGCTCAACTTGGCCCTCGGCTACAATATTATTTAGGCCCAGGGGGTTGCCCACCACTCTAATTTTATCACCAGGCACCGGCTGCTCTTGGATATTTAACGGTACCACCGGCAGTTGGTCTGCCTGCAGAGTAACCACCGCCAGGTCCAATTCAGGCTTGCTGGCCCAATTGGCGGCCTTATATATTTTACCGTCCGGAAAACTAATCACTATGTTCAAAGCGTCCTGGATAACATGGTGGTTGGTAACTATCCTCCCACAGGGGTCTATGTTAAAACCAGTACCCGATTTTTGTTCCACAGCAGTCAGTACACCTTGCTTGCGAGCTACCACCTCGATTTGCACCACCGCCTCCTGCAACCGCTGAATATTTATGTCTTTCTCCAACTGCAGAGACCGATTTACCAAATCTCCCAGGGGCGCTTGTAAAGCAGGCCAAGAAGTGACCGCAATAAGACCCAAAAACGCCAGAGCTGTAACCAGGGCTACTACACGCAACGGCCAGGAGGGCCGAGACGGCATATGCTCATCGGCTTCTTCACGGTTATAGCTACCATCATCACCAAAACCGTCTTCTGAAAAAGAATCAGCTATATAATCACAATAATCCTCATAATCATCAGCAAAGTATTCATCATCATTGTACTTATCTTCATTGTTTTGATTATTTACATATTCATTATTAACAGTATCACCTGTAATATTTTTATTTCCACGTTCAACAGGCATGTGGTCCGTTCCATCTTTATTATTTTTGTTGTTAGTAATCATTAAACACCTCAATACATTTCAAACAGTATAACTAATCCCGGCCTCTATCCCATATTAGTCAGCTTTAATCATTACATCATCATGCCTATATTAAGTATAATATCCGCAAGCAACAGGTTAAGTCCAGAGAGATTTAATTCGATTCAACTAATTTCATTATATGAAAAAACGACCCCCGGCACATAACCAGGGGGTCGTTTAAAATTAATTCCGGCAACGACCTACTCTCCCAGGGCTTAAAGCCCAAGTACCATCGGCCTTGAAGAGCTTAACTTCCGTGTTCGGGATGGGAACGGGTGTATCCTCTCCAGTATGGTCACCGGAAAACTTTATGAACTTTTTAGGAACCTATTATTCCCTCAAAAATGCACAGCTTAGCAAGTTTTATTATCATCAAGTAATGCTATTATTGATCACCGAGAATCAGGTCAAGCCCTCGACCTATTAGTACCGGTCCGCTGCACACATTGCTGTGCTTGCACGTCCGGCCTATCTACCTGGTAGTCTACCAGGGGTCTTACTCCATTAACTGGATGGGAAACCTTATCTAGAGGGGGGCTTCGCGCTTAGATGCCTTCAGCGCTTATCCCGTCCGGATTTGGGTACCCAGCGCTACCGCTGGCGCGATAACTGGTACGCCAGTGATCCGTCCATCCCGGTCCTCTCGTACTAGGGACAGCTCCTCGCAAGTTTCCTGCGCCTGCGACGGATAGGGACCGAACTGTCTCACGACGTTCTGAACCCAGCTCACGTACCGCTTTAATGGGCGAACAGCCCAACCCTTGGGACCTACTACAGCCCCAGGATGCGATGAGCCGACATCGAGGTGCCAAACCTCC